>NZ_LBBT01000235.1 GCF_001006285.1 Paraclostridium benzoelyticum | reverse complement strand
AACTTTATAATTTAAATTGTTTATATTTATATCTATGTAATCCAAACTTTCATCTATTATGTTTTTTATGTTATATATTTTTCCTAAGTAATAAATATCTTCGTAATTATGCAATAGTATTTTTTCTTTTAAACTAATATCTTTACTAATTAGAAAACTTTTATATAACTCAACACTTTCTTTTCCGGATATAGTATCTTCTCGTTGTATGCTCATGTATTTTTCTATTGTTTTTAGTTTACAATCAGATAAAGACAGTTTTTCTTTAAATGGTTTTACAATTCTTAAAATATCAATATCATCACATTTATCTATGGAAAAATCAATATCATTGGAATTAAACCTTGAGTTTAAAAAAGGTATATCAAAAGATACTCCATTAAATGTTATGTGATGATCAAAAGTTTTTATATCATTAATAAACTTTAAAAGTAAATCTTTTTCTTCTTCTTCAGACTCAGCAAAATATTGTTTAATTATAGTTTTGTTATTTAAATTATATAAAACCCCTATTAATATTACTTTACAATATTTAGGGCTAAGACCTGTGGTCTCTATATCGAATACGAAATGATTTTTTGGTATATCAATTAAATTATCTATAGTCTTAGTAATAACTTCCATAGGTTTACTCCTTTTTGTGAATATAGTATATAATATTAATTATAAAATAATATAAAGATAGTTCAAGGTGATAAATGATGATAGATATAAATGGATTAAATAGTAATCAAAAAAGCGCAGTAATGCACATAGATGGACCTTGCATGGTTTTAGCTGGTCCAGGTTCAGGTAAGACAAGAGTTATAACGTATAGAATAGTTAATATGGTTTTAAATAATAATATAAATCCTAAAAATATTTTAGCTATTAGTTTTACAAAAGCTTCATCAACAGAAATGAAAAATAGGGCTCTAAGCTTGAGTCATGATGTTAGATTAAATAAAGTTAGCTATGGTACATTCCATTCAGTTTTCTTTAGAATACTTAGATTTTTTGAAAAGTACGAGCTGGATTGTATATTAGATGAAAAGAATAAAAAATTTGCTATAAGAGGAATCTTAAAAAATTTAAATATAGAAAATGCAGAAGATGATGATACAATCTTAAATGTTATAAATGAAATTTCTTATGTCAAAAACGAGTTAATGGATAAATTAGATTTTAATCCAGAAATACTTTCAAAGGATGAGTTTATAAAAGCTTATAATATGTATGAGGATTATAAGGAAAGTATCAAAAAGATAGATTTTGATGATATGCTTATAAAGACTTATCACTTATTACGAAATAATAAAAGAGTGTTAGAAAGAGTCAGAAATGCGTATAGATATATTTTAGTGGATGAATTTCAAGATATAAATAAAGTGCAATTTGAAGTTATAAAGTTAATAGCAAGTCCAAACAACAATATATTTGTTGTAGGTGATGAAGATCAAAGTATATATGGATTTAGAGGATCGAGACCAGACTTTTTATTAGAGTTTGAAAGATACTTTGAAAATAGCAAGAAATATGTTCTTGATATAAATTATAGATCAAAACAAGGTATAACAGATACTGCAAATAAGCTTATTCAATTTAATGAAAATAGATACGAAAAAGTAATTAAGTGTGATAGAGAAGAAAATGGAAGTGTAAACTATATAAAAACTGAAGACTCAGAAGAAGAAGCAAAATTTATAGCTAGAGACATAATTAAAAAATGTGAAGATAATTGTGTTAACTATGATGACTTTGCAGTTATATATAGGACAAATATACAGTCTAGAGCACTAGTAGATGTGTTTATGGATATGCATATACCATTTGTTGTTAGAGACTCAATTGTAACTATATATGACCATTGGGTTGCGAAAGATTTATTAGCGTATTTAAGACTAGGGATAGATACAACATTGAGTGAAGATTGGATAAGAATTATTAATAAGCCATTTAGATATATATCTAAAGATAGTATAAAGCTTGCAAGTGAGGATAGAGACTTCATAGGTGCATTAATAAATAAGGGTGGATTACATCCAAAACAAGTAAAGACATTAAATGATTTAGAAATAGATTTAAGTTATTTAAAGACATTATCGCCTAAGAATGCAATTTCATATATACGTACTAGTCTAGATTATGATAGATATGTATTAGATTATTGTAGTAATAGGAAGATTAAACCAAATGGGTTAATAGAAATTTTAAATGAACTAGAAAGTTCTTCAAGTAACTTTAAAACTATAAATGAATACTTAGATCATATAGAAAAGGTTAAATCTGAGATAGTTGAAAATAGAAATAACAAAAACTCAGAGGGAGTAATATTTACGACTATGCATAGTGCAAAGGGATTAGAATTCCCATATGTATATATAATAGGAGTAAATGAAGGAACAATACCTCATGAAAAATCTTATGATATAGAAGATGAAGAAAAACGAAAATCAGCTATAGAGGAAGAAAGAAGATTATTTTATGTAGGAATAACTAGAGCTCAGGATGAATTACATATAAGTTCACCAAAAACGAAATATGGGAAAAAAGTTTTTGTTTCAAGGTTTATTGATAATATAAAGTCTCCAACAAAAGAAGATATAAATGCAATCAAAATTGGGGATAAGATTTTACATAGTAAATTTGGGCAAGGAAATGTAATAGGGAAAGATGGCAAAATGATAGAGGTTAAATTTAAGGTTGGAGTGAAAGACTTAGATTACTCAATATGCCTAAAAAATGGAATTATAGAGAAAGCATAATAAAAAAGGTTATTCATATGAATAACCTTTTTTATTATTTATTTAATAGTATATTCCTTCTTCAAACATATCTTTTAATTCATTTAGATTATTTGTTTTTCCTAAAGCAACTATAAGCTTTATTCTAGCCTTTTGCCCAGGTAAATCACCAGCAAATATACATCCTAGATTTCTTAAATCCCTACCAGAACCTAAATATCCATAACTATCAAAAACTCTACCAGAATGGCATCTAGATGCTATAACAACAGGTATATCTTTGCTTCTAGCATATTCTACACCTTTTAACATTTCTGGAGGTATATTTCCTCTACCCATAGCTTCTATAACTATACCTTTACATCCTTTATCAGCTGCAAACTTTATAAAAGAATCATCCATGCCAACACCTGATTTTATAAGAGCAACATCAGACTCAACTTTATCTACTAAGATTGTTTGTCTATCAACTATATCTCTAGATAACACAAGTTTATCACAGTCAATTATTCCTAAAGGACCACAAGTTAAAGATTTAAAAGTATTTAATGTAAGTGTATTAGTCTTAGTAGCTTCAGATGCTAATAAAACTTCATTACTTAGAACAACTAAAACACCTTTATTATAAGCTTCATCAGAAATAGCAGTACAAACAGCTGCAGCAAGGTTACTTGGACCGTCATATCCAAGTTCATCACTACTTCTCATTGCACCTGTAACTATAACTGGTTTAGGTGTATTCAATGTTAAATCTAGGAAATAGGCAGTTTCTTCTAAACTATCTGTACCATGAGTAACAACAACACCAGAAAATTCGTCTTTTGAAATTATATCGTTTATATAATTTCTTAAACTAAGCATTTTCTCAGGTGTCATATGAGGTCCTGGAATCTCATCGAAGTTGTATATCTCTATATCAGCAACTTTATCTATGTTAGTTACCATAGACATTATTTGCTCCCCAGATAGAGATGGTATAGCAGCACCTATTTTTTCATCCACAGTCATGGAAATAGTTCCACCTGTAAATACTATAGCTACTTTTTTCTTGTTTTGCATAGTATCGACCCCCTAAAATTTTTATTATATATATACATTAAATTATACCAAAAAAAGCGAGATAAATGTAGAATTGAGCATAAAAAAAAAGAGCTTGGGGAAGCTCTTTTTGCGTTAAACTAACTTCCGTTGTCAGTTTAACATTGGATATAAAGTCTATCCGTTCAAAAGGGGTATTGGGAATAGAGATTTTAATTAAGGTTATCAGGGGGATAACCATGTATACATAATACCAAGATTCGACAGAAAAATCAATAGTTTTGACAAAAAAATTTAAAAAACATTAATTTACGATAAAAATAGATATAAAAAAAGAATAAGAGCAATAGAAGTGTGTAATTATAGCGCTTTGCTATATAAAAAAAGAGGAAATAGTGGTATAATAGTAAAAGTTTCACTAAAATTATATGATAATTTACATAGTTAATTGGGACAATAATATAGAGTATAAATAGTATGATTAAATACAAAGAAAGTTGGTGTATTAGTATGGAAATATACTTAGATAATAGTGCAACAACTAAGCCATATGAAAAAGTAGTAGAAAAAATGGTATATGCACTTACTACAGATTATGCAAATCCTTCAGCTGTACATAAAAAAGGTGTTGAAGTTGAAAAAAATATAAAAAAAATAAGACAAGAAATAGCTAGAAGTATAGGATGTAAAGATAAAGAAATAATATTTACATCAGGAGGAACAGAAGCTAATAATACAATTATAAGAGGTATTGCAAATCTTCACAAAAAGAGAAAAAATCATATAATAACGACAAACATAGAACATCCATCAGTTTTAAGAACGATGGAAGATTTAGAAGAACAAGGATTTGAAGTTACTTATCTAAAAGTAAATGACAAAGGAATAGTAAATATAGATGATGTAAAAAATGCAATAAAAGAGAATACTATATTAATTAGTATGATGCATGTAAATAATGAAATTGGAAGTATACAACCTATAAAAGAAGTAGGTAAGTATCTAAGCACGTTAAAGGAAAAAGTATATTTACATGTAGATGCAGTTCAGTCATTTGCTAAAATCAATTTTAAACCATCTAGATATAACATAGACTTTATGAGTGTTAGTGGACATAAATTACACGGACCAAAAGGTATTGGATTTATGTACGTAAAGGAAAATAACAAAATAAAACCTATGTTAACTGGTGGAGGACAAGAAATAGGAATAAGATCTGGAACTGAAAATGTAGCTGGTATATATGGACTAGGAGAAGCTATAGATATAATAATGTCAGATTTAAATTCAAAAATAGAGAAAATAGAAAAACTAAAAGTTTTACTAAAAGATTTTATAGTTGAAAATATAGATGATATTAAAGTGAATTCTCCTGAGGACGGTGTATGTCATATATTAAATATATCATTTAAAGATGTTAAAGGAGAGGTACTACTTCATCATTTAGCACAGCAGGGTGTATTTGTATCTACAGGATCAGCTTGTTCATCAAAGAAAAAGGGAAGCCATGTTTTAAATGCAGTAGGGCTTACTCCACAAGAAATTGACGGAGCTATAAGATTTAGCTTATCGGATATGACAACAGAAGAAGAAATAAATGAAGCTTGTGAAATAATAAAAAAATCAGTAGAAGAACTTAGATTTATAATAAGAAGACGATAATTAAGAGGTGATAAATTTGTATAATATAGCTATAGTTAAGTATGGAGAAATCGGTGTAAAAGGAAAAAATAGATATATATTTGAAAATAAATTAATAAAAAATGTGAAAAACATGTTAGCTCCTATAGGAAAGTTTAATGTATATAAAGAATATGGAAGAATATATGTTGATTTAGGAGAATATGCAGAAGACTATGAAGAAGTATTAGAAGAAATCAAAAAAGTATTTGGAGTTGTAGGAGTTTGCCCAGGTATAAGAGCAGAAAAAGACTATGATAAATTAAAGCAACTAGCGCTACAACTTTTAGAAGAAAAGATAGAAGAGGGTTCTGAATCGTTTAAAGTTACTTCAAGAAGAGGAGATAAGAGTTTAGAATTAACTTCTCAAGAAATGAGTAAAGATATAGCTGGATTTTTAGTTTATAATGTAAAAGATAGAATAAAAGTTGATGTTAGAAACCCAGAGACAACTATACACTGCGAATATAGACAAAATCATGTAATGGTATATAGTGATACAGTTCCAGGTTATGGAGGTCTTCCAGTTGGAACAAATGGTAGAGCAATGTCTTTATTATCTGGAGGAATAGACAGTCCAGTTGCTTCTTGGATGGTTGCAAAAAGAGGAGTAGAAATTGAAGCTATACATTTCCACAGTTATCCATTTACTAGTGAAAAATCACAAGAAAAAGTAAGGGACTTAGCTCAGATACTAGCAAAATATTGTGGTAAAGTTAGACTTCATAAAGTAAATATATTAGAAATACAAAAGGCAATAGGCGTATCATGTAAAGAAGAAGAAATGACTATAATATCTAGAAGATTTATGATGAAAATAGCTCAAAGAGTAGGAGAAATGAGATTCTGTGATGCATTAGTTACAGGAGAAAGTATAGGACAAGTTGCATCTCAAACTATACAAGGATTAACTTGTACAAATGCTTCTGTATCATTACCTGTATTTAGACCTCTTATAGCAATGGATAAATCAGAGATAATAAAAATAGCTCAAAAAATAGGAACATTTGAAACATCAGTTATACCAGAAGAGGATTGTTGTACAGTATTTTCTCCAAAAAGTCCTGTAACAAAACCTAAATTAGATAGAATAGAGAAATCAGAGTCATCTTTAGATATAGAAAAACTAATACAAGACGCAATCGATAATATGGAAGTTGAAGTATTTGAATTTTAATAAAAAAGGATCTATACCATTTTGTATAGATCCTTTTTTATTATTTATTATGAGCTATTACACCGAACTCAGCTAGTATTTTAGATGCTTTTTCTATATCTTCTTTAGTAGCATCTGGAACATCTTTTAACTCATATTCAAATCCCATGTTTTCCCATTTATGAACACCTAGAGTATGATAAGGAAGTAATTCAACTCTATCAACATTTTTTAGAGTTGAAATGAATTTACCCATAAGCTCTAAGTTTTCTATATCATCTGTTATTCCAGGAACAAGAACGTGTCTTATCCAAACCGGTATATTTCTATCGCTTAAATGCTTAGCAAATTCTAATGTCTTATCTATGCTAACACCTACTAAATCTTTACATTTTTCAGGTACCATATGCTTTAAGTCAAGTAAAACTAAATTTGTGTAATCAAGTACTGGATCTATGACATCTATGTTTACAAAACCAGAGGTATCTAAACATGTATGAATTTCATTTTCTTGAGCTTTTTTAAATAAATCTTTTAAAAATTCAGGTTGAAGAGTAGCTTCACCACCAGAAACTGTTAAACCTCCTCCCGAGAATTTCATATAAGAAGAGTATTTTTTTACTTGTTCTATTATTTCATCAGTAGTGTATTCAGTTCCGCCTTTAACATCCCAAGTATCTCTATTATGACAGTACTTACATCTTAAAGGACAACCTTGCATGAATAATATAAATCTAATTCCAGGACCATCTACAGTCCCAAATGTTTCTATTGAATGAACTCTACCTTTTACCATTTTATCCACCTCGTTAATTATATATTATACTAATAAAATTTATCATCTAAAATAATTGTATACATTATACTTTCTACCCACTATTATAAAACATTAAACTTATAAAGTCTATTAAATAGTTTTTTTAATTCATGGGAATTTATACTTAATTTATTTATTTTAGTACTTAGAAAAAAAGAGTGCAAACTGATGAGGTTTGCACTCTGAATATACTTTGATAATCGATTGTTATAATATGTTTACATTTCTATTAAGTTATAATTAGCACATTTTTCCGTGGAATGTTCTGTTTATAACGTCTAATTGTTGCTCTCTAGTTAACTTGATGAAGTTTACAGCGTATCCTGAAACTCTTATAGTTAATTGAGGGTATTTTTCTGGATGCTCCATAGCATCTTCTAAAGTAGCTCTATCAAATACGTTTACGTTTAAGTGATGAGCGTTTTGAGCAAAGTATCCATCCATCATTGAAGATAAGTTGTTTACTCTTTCATCCATGTCTTTTCCTAAAGCACCTGGTACTATAGAGAAAGTATTAGATATACCATCTTGAGCATGCTCGTATGGTAATTTAGCAACTGATGATAATGATGCTAAAGCACCGCTATTATCTCTTCCATGCATTGGGTTAGCTCCTGGAGCAAATGGCTCACCAGCTCTTCTTCCGTCAGGAGTGTTACCAGTTTTCTTACCATAAACAACGTTTGAAGTTATAGTAAGTATAGATTGAGTATGATAAGAATTTCTGTAAGTCTTGTTCTTTCTTATCTTGTTCATGAAGCTTTCAACTAATTCAACAGCTATATCATCAACTCTGTCATCGTTGTTTCCGTATTTAGGGAAATCACCTTCAACTTCGAAGTCAACAACTATTCCTTCTTCATTTCTTATAGTTTTAACTTTAGCGTATTTTATAGCAGATAATGAGTCAGCACATACTGATAAACCAGCTATACCACAAGCCATAGTTCTGAATACGTCTCTATCATGTAAAGCCATTTCTAATGCTTCATAAGAATACTTATCATGCATGTAGTGGATTACATTTAATGTATTTACATATAAGTTAGCTAACCAATCTGTAAACATATCGAATTTTTGCATAACCTCATCGTACTCTAAGTATTCAGAAGTTATAGGCTCGAATCTAGGTCCAACTTGCTTGAATTTCTTCTCATCTACACCACCGTTTATAGCGTATAATAAAGTCTTAGCTAAGTTAACTCTAGCTCCGAAGAATTGCATTTGTTTACCTATTCTCATTGCAGATACACAACAAGCTATACCGTAGTCATCTCCCCAGTAAGGCTTCATTAAATCATCATTCTCGTATTGAACAGAACTTGTGTCTATTGATACTTTAGAACAGAAGTTTTTGAATCCTTGAGGTAATTGAGTAGACCATAATACTGTTAAGTTTGGCTCTGGAGATGGTCCAAGAGTATATAAAGTATTTAACATTCTGAATGAGTTTTTAGTTACTAATGTTCTACCATCTAATCCCATACCACCTATAGACTCAGTTACCCAAGTTGGGTCTCCAGAGAATAAATCGTTGTATTCAGGAGTTCTTAAGAATCTAACCATTCTTAACTTCATAACGAAATGGTCCATTATTTCTTGAGCTTCTTCTTCAGTTAATACACCAGCAGCTAAATCTCTTTCGAAGTATATGTCTAAGAAAGATGATACTCTACCTAAAGACATTGCAGCTCCGTTTTGATCTTTAACAGCTCCTAAGTATCCGAAGTATGTCCATTGAACAGCTTCTTTTGCGTTAGTAGCAGGTTGAGCTATATCGAATCCGTAAGATGCAGCCATTTTCTTTAATGCTTCTAATGCTTTTATTTGATCAGATAATTCTTCTCTTAATCTTATAACTTCTTCATCTATACATCTAACTTCTAAAGAAGCTTTTTGATCTAATTTATCTTGTATTAATTTATCAACACCGTATAGAGCAACTCTTCTGTAGTCACCTATTATTCTACCTCTACCGTAAGCATCTGGTAAACCAGTTATTATACCAGCACTTCTAGCAGCTCTCATGTCAGGAGTATAAGCATCGAATACACCTTGGTTATGAGTTTTTCTGTACTTAGTGAATATTTCACTTATTTCTGGGTTTAATTTGTATCCGTAAGCTTCACAAGAAGTTTCAACCATTCTTATTCCACCGAAAGGCATTGCAGCTCTCTTTAAAGGAGCGTCAGTTTGAACACCTACTACTGTTTCTAAATCCTTGTTTATATAACCAGGACCGTATGCATCTATTAAAGATACAGTATCAGTATCTACGTCTAATGTTCCACCATTGTCTCTTTCCTTTTTGAAAAGATCCATAGCTTCATTCCATAATTTTTTAGTGTTCTCAGTTGCTCCAGCTAAGAAAGAATCATCTCCCTCATATGGTTTGTAGTTTAATTGTATGAACTCTCTTACGTTTATTTCTTTAGTCCATCTACCAGTTTTGAATCCTTGCCATGCATTCATGTTGATAGCCTCCTTAAGTTTATATGTGTTGAGTATATTTATTTTATAAAATCTAGCTAGATATTTTTTAAACAATATAATCATAACATAGAATTAGTATTTTGTATACAGAATTTTACACTATCTTTTCTTTTTTGATAGATTTTTCTGTTATTTTGTTATATTCATATGATACCCGGTTAAAATGTCGAATAAACATAAATTTTAAGAATAATTTTAAAATTTTTTATACATATAGAATTAAGTTGATTGAATATGTATTTAATAAGGGGGGATATAATGATATTTATAATAGGTCTATTTATAATAGGATTTATACTTATAACAAAGGGTGCTGATATTTTTATAGATTCTACTATATCTGTAGGGAAAAAAACCAACATACCTGAAATTGTTTTAGGTGCAACTATAGTTAGCCTAGCAACTACATTTCCTGAATTGACAGTTTCATTATGTGCATCAATAAAAGGGCACACAACAATGAGTTTAGGAAATGCAATAGGGTCTATAATTTGCAATACTGGGTTAGCACTTGGATTAGTAGCAATTATTAGGCCTTTTAAAGTTGATAAAAAAGTATTTAATTCAAAAGCTACATTATTAATTATATCTATAATTATTTTAATTGTATTAGGATTGGATAAAGTTATAGATAGAAAAGATGCTATGGCTCTAATGGGAATGTTAATTATTTACATGATTAACAATTACAAGAGTATACCTAAAACTAAAATGAGATTAGTATCAGATGCGAGTGCGAGGAAAGATGTAAAATCAATCAATATGTTGAAAATAGGTTTTTTATTTATAGTAGGAATAATTATGATGATAATAGGTTCTAGGCTATTGGTGGATAATGGAATAATAATAGCCGAATATATCGGAGTTCCACAGGGAGTTATAAGTTTAACTGTAATAGCATTAGGGACTTCGCTTCCTGAGTTAGTATCTTGCTTAACAGCTATAAAAAAGAAGCATAATGCTATATCTGTAGGCAATATATTAGGCGCTAATATTTTAAATATAGTTTCAGTAATATCTATATCATCTTTTATAAATGATACGCCAATACTTAAACAAACATCAATTATAGATTTTCCATTTATGATAGTATTAGTTTTAATTTTAACAGTTCCTACAATTATAAAGGAAAAAATTTATCGACTTCAAGGCGTCTTAATGCTACTTACATATTTACTGTATTTATTTGTTATATATTTTACATATATAAAATAAAAAAATAGAGGGTTATATAATACCCTCTATTTTGCTTTAAATTGAATACGATATTTACTATTAGGATAAAATATTAATTGCATAATATTTAAAAAAAATATATAATTGATAAAGTTAATATAAATTGATAACGGAAAGGAAACAATATATGAATATAGTTAAATTCGATGATTTACCAATAAATGAGAACATAAAAAAAGCTGTATTAGAAATGGGATTCGAGGAACCATCTCCAATACAAGCACAAGCAATACCAAAAATAATTACTGGAGTAGATATTATAGGTCAAGCACAAACAGGTACGGGGAAAACAGCAGCATTTAGTATACCTATATTAGATATGGTAGACCCAGAGGACAAGAGTCTACAAGCGGTAGTTTTATGTCCAACAAGAGAATTAGCAATACAAGTTTCAAGTGAAATAAGAAAAATAGGTAAGTACATGCACGGGATAAAAACTTTACCTGTATATGGAGGACAACCTATAGACAGACAAATAAAGTCGCTTAAGAGTGGGGTTCAAATAGTTATAGGAACTCCAGGTCGTATAATAGACCATATAAATCGTAAGACTTTAAAGTTAGATAAAGTAAAAATGGTTATATTAGATGAAGCGGATGAAATGCTAGATATGGGATTCAGAGAAGATATCGAAATGATTTTAAATCAAACTCCTGAAAATAGACAAACAACTTTCTTCTCAGCTACTATGCCTAAAGGAATATTAGATTTAACAAAAAGATTCCAAAAAGATCCTGAGCATGTAAAAATAGTTAGAAAAGAACTTACAGTTCCTAATATAAAACAATACTATATAGAAACTAAATCTGCTAATAAGTTAGAAGTATTATGTAGATTGGTAGATGTATATAACCCTAAATTATCAGTAGTATTTTGTAATACAAAAAGAGGTGCTGATGAATTAGTCAGTGATTTACAAGCAAGAGGATACTTCGCAGATGCATTACATGGAGATTTAAAGCAAACTCAAAGAGATATAGTAATGGATAAGTTCAGAAATGGAACTATAGATATATTAGTTGCTACAGATGTTGCTGCTAGAGGGATAGATGTTGATGATGTAGAAGCTGTATTTAACTATGATTTACCACAAGATGAAGAGTACTATGTACACAGAATCGGAAGAACAGGAAGAGCTGGTAGAAATGGAATATCATTCACTTTTGTTTTCGGAAAAGCAATGAGAAAGATGAAAGATATAGAAAGATACACTAAATCTAAATTAGAAAAGCATAGCATACCTTCAATATCAGATGTTGAAGAGAAAAAAGTAAGCTTATTCTTTGATCAAGTAAAATCTACTATAGAAGAAGGTCATTTAACAAAACAAGTACAATGGTTAGAGAACTTCTGCAAAGAGGAAGATTATGATACTTTAGATATAGCTGCTGCTTTAGTTAAGTTAGCTCTAGGTGACGAGGCGAAAGAAGAAATAATAGAAGAAAGTCATAGCACAGGTGCAGAGTCTGGAATGACTAGATTATTTATCAATATAGGTAGAAAACAAAAAGTTCAAGCTAAAGACATCGTTGGAGCTATAGCTGGAGAAGTTGGAATACCAGGAAAATTAGTTGGAACTATAGATATATATGATAAATATACTTTTGTGGAGATACCAAAGAAACACACTAGAAAAGTTCTTGATAAGATGAAGAACATAAAAATAAAAGGAAATAAAGTTAATATAGAAAAAGCAAATAACAAAAGAAAAAAACAATAAATTAGGGACAAGTTTGCCTCCTTTTGAATAATCTATAATAAGACTTCAAAAGGAGGTGTTTTATTTGTCAGAAACAGTATTTCAAATGTTAATATGGTTAATATCTGTAGTTATAACAGTAGGAGGCGGATATTTAATAATATATTTAAAGAATAAAATAGGTAGTGAAAAATTAAGTTCATATTACAATATTGCTAAAATGATTGTAATGAGTATAGAGCAAACACAAACAAATTTAACTTCTGAAGAAAAGAAACAAATTGCAGTAGATCATTTAAAGAAACTAACTAAAAATAAGTTAAGTGATGAAGAAATAGATAGATTAATTGAATCATCTGTATATGAAATAAAAAAATTAATTTTAAATAATAAATTATAGAACATAAAGGGTGTTTCAAATATTTTGGAACACCCTTTTTTTATTAGATTTAGAATTCTAGGTTTAAAGATAATAGTCTTCTTTTAAGTTCATTCATTACGTTAATTTCATCAGTTAAAGAATTTGCATCATAGGTAACTGAAAACCTTAGAAAACTTCCACAATCATCCCAAGGAACGGTAGATACTAAAGCATGAGAAAGTATATAAAGACTTGCTTCTTCAGCACTACTAAATCTAACTCCATTTTTAACACCCTTAGGTATTTTCACATAAGAATAAAATCCAGCATCTGGCTTATTTGTTTTAAATCCAACTTGATTTAAAACATCAATCAACAAATCAAATCTTCTTGAATATCTTTCTTTATTTAAATTAATTAAGTTATGATAGTTATCAAGTGCATAAGCGCCTGCTTTCTGAATAGCCCTAAACTGACCAGAGTCAGTATGGCCTTTTATAGCACAATATAGTTGCATAGCTTTTTTAGAACCTACAACAAATGCTAACCTCCAACCAGTCATATTAAATGCTTTTGATAAAGAATGAATTTCTATACAGACATCAAGGGCCCCATCAACACTAAGAATACTAAGAGGAATACAGTCTCCATAAGTTAAAGCTCCGTAAGCTAAATCAGAAACAATTATGATATCATTTTCTTTTGCAAATTTAACTGCATGCTCATAAAATTTTTTTGTTGCGATTTGACCGGTAGGATTATTAGGATAATTTAAATATAGAAGTTTTGATCTTTTCTTTATATCTGCAGGTATATTGTCTAAATCTGGATAAAAATTATTTTCGGGACATAAAGGGAGTTTATAAATTTCACCACCTAAAAACTTAGAATATGTTCCAAGTACTTGATATGCAGGGGATGGCATTAGACATATATCCTCAGGATTTATAAAACATAGTGGAATCATAGCAAGTACTGGTTTAGAGCCTATTCCATGAACTATATTTTCAGGAGTTATATTTTTCAAATTATACATATTATTTAAATATCTACAAGCTGATTCTTGAAATTCAATAATTCCATTGTCTGAGTAAAATCTATTTTCAGGCTTTCCAGCTTCCATACATAATATATCAACAATAGAACTATCAGCCATTTGATCTGGTTCTCCAACTCCCATATCAATAAGTTTTACATCAGGAAACTTAGATTTAACCTCTTTTGTTATTTTTTTTATTTTCTCAAATTTATAGAGTTTATCATTGCTTTCAAAAAATGATGAACCACCAAGTCGGGTAGAAACTTTGTTGTCAATAAAATCCATTATTATTCCTCCAAAACTAATTTAGTATAA
>NZ_LBBT01000234.1 GCF_001006285.1 Paraclostridium benzoelyticum | reverse complement strand
TTTTATAATATTATATTTACGTATTTTATAGCATACTTTTTTTATCTTCCATGGTAGAATATAATTGTATGAATGTACCCATTTTTACATTTTATTGCAATCTTATCTTGTTTTAATTAATATTTTTACTTATTATTGTAATTAGTTGTAGCTAAGTAATAAAAAAAGACCCTCGTGCCCTTAAAAAAGGGACGAAAGTCTTGTTATCCGCGTTGCCACCCTAGTTGTTTATATTAACAAAATATAAACCTCCTCAGTCCTGTAACGTAGGTTTACGACTAGTCTTACTATTATTTCCGACTAGTAGCTCCGGAATGGATTCAAAAACCATTGTAATGAGTTCTCACCAACCACTCACTCTCTGAATACAAACTTGCTTTTTACTATTTTCCTTCTTAGCTATATTCTATATTCTATTTATAAATATTATAGTATATATGCAATCAAC
>NZ_LBBT01000233.1 GCF_001006285.1 Paraclostridium benzoelyticum | reverse complement strand
ATTAACATATTGTGTAAAAAAATATTTATTTCTACATATAAAGTTTATTATTTTGTCTTGAAGTTTAAATTTAGATGAATAATTATATGCCTGAACTTTTTTATTAAAATAAAAGTATAGCCTACTCAATGTAGACTATACTTAAAAAATTATCCTAAAAACATTTTTAAATCATCTTCAACATTTGTTATTCCACCTATGCCAAAGTTTTCAACTAATACTTTAGTTACATTTGGTGATAAAAATGCTGGTAATGTTGGTCCTAAGTGTATATTTTTTACCCCTAGGTATAATAGTGATAATAATACTATTACTGCTTTTTGTTCATACCATGCTATATTAAATGCTATTGGTAATTCGTTTATATCTTGTAATTCAAATACTTCTTTAAGCTTTAATGCAATAAGTGCTAATGAATATGAATCATTACATTGTCCTGCATCTAATACTCTAGGTATTCCATTTATGTCTCCTAAGTTTAGCTTATTGTATTTATATTTAGCACATCCTGCAGTTAAAATCACAGTATCTTTTGGTAGTGCCTCTGCAAATTCTGTATAGTAGTTTCTTGATTTAGCTCTTCCATCACATCCTGCCATAACAAAGAATTTCTTTATAGCTCCGCTTTTCACTGCATCTACTACTGCATCTGCTAATGCAAATACTTGATTATGTGCAAATCCTCCAACTATTTCTCCTCTTTCTATTTCTGTAGGAGGTTGACAGTTTTTAGCTTGTTCTATTATTTCTGAGAAGTCTTTATCGTCTTCACTCTTACCTTTTATATGTTTAACTCCTGCAAATCCAGCCGCTCCTGTAGTATATATTCTATCTTTGTAAGTATCTTTTGGTGGTACTATACAGTTTGTAGTCATTAATATTGGTCCATTAAAACTTTCAAACTCTTCTTTTTGTTTCCACCAAGCGTTTCCGTAATTTCCTGCAAAGTGAGAATATTTTTTAAATGCTGGATAGTAGTGTGCTGGAAGCATTTCTGAGTGAGTATATACATCTACTCCAGTTCCTTCTGTTTGTTTTAATAATAATTCTAAGTCTTTTAAATCATGTCCTGATATAAGTATTCCTGGGTTATTTCTAACTCCTATATCAACCTTAGTTATTTCTGGATGTCCATAAGTTCCTGTATTTGCACTATCAAGTAAAGCCATTCCGTCTACTCCAACTTTACCAGTTTCTAAAGTTAATCCTATTAACTCATCTACACTTAAGCTATCATCTAAAGTCTTAGCTAAAGTTGATTGCATAAAAGCATTTATTTTTTCATCATCATATCCTAATGCATTAGCATGCTTCATGTATGCTGCTAGACCTTTTAACCCATATATTATTAATTCTCTTAAACTTCTTATATCTTCATCTTTAGTTGCTAAGACTCCGACTTTAGTTGACTTTTCATCTAATAATTTATTTATATCATCAAGAGTTAACTCTTTTCCACTTCCTAATATTGCATCTTTAATTTTACTTAATATACTTACCTTAACATCCATTTCTGCATTTGAACTTGCATTCCATAATGCAGCTTCTGATAAATTAGACTTATTGCTTAATTGCGATAATAAATCTTCTTTTGTTTTTAATGTTTCTTTTACTCTTGCATAAAATACTTCATCATCGAAGTTTGCATTAGTTATAGTCGTAAATAAATTTATAGTTATTAAATGATTTACATTGCTGCTTACTTTTTTACCTTCTTTTCTAAGTCTTGTTGTAACCTCTGATAATCCCTTAGTTGTATATATTAAAAGATCCTGCATTCTAGCTAAATCTGGTGATTTTCCACATACTCCAAATTTTGTACATCCTGTACACCCAGCTGTTTCTTGACATTGAAAACAAAACATTTTATTTTCCATAATAATTCCTCCAATTTTATAAATGTTCATTTTATATACACATTATATAGTTTAATTTATTTTGAATCTGTAACATAAGTTACTATTTTTAATTTTTATATTTTTTTGATTACATAATTCTCATCATCAGTTTTTGTATATTCAAAATCATTATTTATGGTATTTACAAATGATACTATCCATAAATCTCTAAGATTATAAAATATATTAACATCTACATTCTCATTTTCCCATATTTCCTTATGCACACATATTCTTCGTTTCCATCTTACGACATCATCTTCTAAAACGATTACTTCATTTACTCTATCACATGGCATTCCATCTAATATATAATCATTTATACTATTATATATTTCTTTTGCGTTAGTAATATTTTTTACAGAACTTAATTCCTTACCAGCTTTTACCCCTTGATTTCTATAAATATTTTCTATTTTTTTCAATGAGTTTGGATTATCTTCTAAAATTTTAGATGTCCACAACGCCATTCTTCCTTCTGATGAGTGTATTTTTTCTTGCAGCCATCCATGTATATTTCCTGTATCAATAATGTCTTCTAATTTTTTGCTTTCTAATTTTTCTCCATACTTTAAATTTATTTGTTTATTTAACTTTTCTATGTCTAGTCCTTTAGCCTCTGCTAAATTTATTATTTCGCTTTCTAAATCTTCAAACCAAAGTATTTTATTAAATAACCAGTAGTGAATTTTTCCTAAAAATAAGCTCATAATAAAACCTCCTATATTTATTAAATCTTTATTTTAAATAAGTATTTTAAATGCACTTTTAAAATTTTATTTTTCTTAACTTTC
>NZ_LBBT01000232.1 GCF_001006285.1 Paraclostridium benzoelyticum | reverse complement strand
TAATTACCATTATTGAAAATGAATTAAATTTTTTATTATTATTATATAATGTGTATGCTGAAACAAAAATGAAAGATGGTATAAAAATTATAATTGCATAAGGTAAACTATAGTTTTGAATTCCTGAAAGTAGTATTGCAGTTATAAATGTTATCATAAATTTATTATCTGTTGACTGCCCTATAAGTTTACTAACTATAACTATTAATATAGATTCAACAATTGGTCCTATAATAACAGCTACTAAAAAATCCCATCCCAATGACATAGTCCCTGAAAATTCTAACCTCCTGCATGTGTTAGAATAAATTTTAAAAAAATCAAAAGGTACCGTAAAGACTAATGCTACTAGTATAGATAAGGCTATGAATTTACCTTCACTTAAGTTGTTTATATAATCTAAAATTTTCTTCATAATGCCCTCCTTACTCTATTTTAGCATTAATTAATAATATTACAAATATATATTAAAGTCGTTTTTGACTCTGTTTAATTGATATTAATTATAATAACTATACTTTATATGTTGATAGTTAAATGTTATATTTACTTAGAAAAAAAATCCGAGTTAATTTAATATACTCGGATTTTTTCTTCTAAGAATTTTTCTTTTCTAAACAGCTCTCAGGATTTATATATATAACTTCCCACTTACCATTCTTATTTTTCTTGTAGTCAGCTATTTTTATATCATATCCATTAGTTAATTGATAGAAAAGCACATAATACTGATTTCCATCCTTATCTTTAAAATATACTTTTTTCTCATAACCATCTTGTTTTACTTTTACATCTCCTGATACTAAAGAACACCAATCTCTATACTTAATCTCTACTACTAGTTTGGCATCATAGTTCCAACCATGATATGGTGCACATAAATAATTCTCAGGTGCATACTGCATATCTTTTATCTTGTAAACTCCATTTTCTTTGTTAAGATAAATATATCCATAATAGTAGGCAAAAACACCTTTCTTTTCATTGGTTCCTTCTATTATTTCTAATTCAACAAAATATTTTAAATCTTTTTTATTGTTTTCATCGCTAGGCAACTTATTAAGTTTAATTAAATTTATATGAAGTTTATTTTCAAATGATTTTAAATATTCTTCATAGCTATGACCTTGCTTATATGAATTGGATAAAAAATTATATGCAACAGGGTAAGGCCCTCTTGTGTCCCCTAAAGATCCACATCCTGTATGATTATCTTCAGTTGGATTTGCAGCTTCTCTTAAAACACTAAAATAATTTATTATTGTATCTTCTGGAGTTTTTAAAAGATTGTTGGGTATCTTTAAGTTTATATCTTTACTACCATACATATTATAAAGAGAACTTTCATCTTTATCATTTAAAATTGGAAGTTTAGATGGTCTGAAAAATCTCTCTATAATATTTTCTTCGTCATAATTTTTTGTTCTTTTATCGCTTTTTACTTCACATTGTTTTAACTTACATCCACCTAAAATCAGGTCTTGTGTATTAACTTCATTTGCATTTGATATTATTGTGCTTCCCATTAAAGCCACTAAAATTAAAATTGTAATTTTTGTCCTTAGCATAATTAGTCTCCTTTTAGTTTTAGTAGTTTTATTATTCTCATTTTAGTTTTAGTAGTTTTATTATTCTCATTTTATACTTAAATAACTCATTTTTTGTTTTTTAATTTTTCGGTCCACTAATTTCATATA
>NZ_LBBT01000231.1 GCF_001006285.1 Paraclostridium benzoelyticum | reverse complement strand
TAATCTAATTATATTCCTATTTTAAATTTTATACAATTTAAGCATTATGTGAATTAAAACTAAATCTTAAACAAAAACAAAATGGAAGACAAGTGTCCTCCATTTTACTGTTTATTATGTTATAACCTCATAGATATCAGAAAGTTCTAACTCAGCGTTATATGAATTTATATCATATATAGAAGGACAACAGTTTTCAATTGTTACATTTGGTAAAAATATTGTAAATGAACTTCCTTTATTTAAATCACTTTCAACAGTAATAACTCCATCATGAAGATTTACTAAAGACTTAACAATACTTAATCCTATTCCACTTCCTTCATTTGACCTAGTAAATGACTTATCTATTTGGACAAACTTATCAAAAATAACTTCTTGGTTTTCTTTAGATATACCAATTCCCTCATCTCTTACTACAATCTTAGTCCAGTGATTATCTATGTTTAAATTTACTAAAATAGAAGACCCTTTATTAGAAAATTTAATTGAGTTTGATAGTAAATTTAATATAGAGCGTTCAATCATATAAGCATCGCACTTTATAATATGCTCTTCTTCTTCAGTATCAAACTGTATATTTATACCTTTTGATAAAGCATATTCAACTACAGATAAGGTTACGTCTTCTACAATAGATACTATGTTATAATTTTTAAAATTTACTGTAAGAGTTCCAAGATCTATTTCAGATAAATCCATAATATTATTTACTAGTCTTGTCATTCTCTTACAGTTTGTTCTTAATATTTTGCTATACTTTTTATATATAGTGTTAAAATCTATAGTATTTTTTATGCTAAAATTATCTAATAATTGTATGGATGAATAAAGTAAGTTAATTGGAGTTTTTAACTCATGAGAAATATTAGCTATAAATTCGGTTTTTTCCTTATCATAAGTTTTAAGCTTTTTTACTTCTAATTCTTTTTTTACTACATCTGATATATCTATATATGTAACCGCTATCTCTTTTCTATTACTTGTTGAATTGATTGTTTGAACACAGCAATCTAAAGTTATATTCCTATCTTCAATTTTTATTACACCTCTCCAACAATTATTTAAATTTAATGACTTTATAATTTCATCATATTCATTTACTTTATAGATTTTATCTTTTAAAAGTAGAGTTAATTTATGAAGATTATTACCGCATGAATAATAATCTCTAACTTTTTTATTAGCATATAATAAGTTTGAGTATTCATCGAAAATCAGCATAAAACTATGTTTATCATTTTCTGATAAGTTATAAAATAAATTTAAATTATTATTTAATACTTTCGTTCTAGAGATATAAATAAACAATTCAATTAACGCTCCTATAATTACTATAAAAAAACAAATATACGTTAATGATATAGATACTAATTTAGTATAAAATGTTAATCGCGTTGATATATGTAGAGCGTAAATTGCTTTTATAGCAAGTATGAACACACTAGAGCTTAGAACTACAAATATAGCCTCTTGATCTTTTATTGATTTAGCAAATAGACATCCTGAACAAATCGTATATGTTATGGCTAAAAAAGTATTATAAACTATAAAAGCATTTGATTTAAATTCATAATTATAAAGGAACAAATTTCGTTCAAAAGTGCCAAGAAGTATAGTTAGAAATATTACAATAAATATTGAAAAAAATTTATTGTTAATTATGAGTTTACTAACTTTATTATTAGGGAGGATTGAAAGTATAAGAAGGAAAACTCTAATTAATGATGAAGATATTACTATATATAAAGATATACCTAATTCCTTGTAGTAATAAGGAAGATAATCTATATGTCCAAATAAAATACCTACTGATAAACCTACAAACATTAGTAAAACTAAAAAAATACTGTCATTTTTTGTTCGATTATAAGAAATTAAACAACTTCCTATTCCTAATAAAGAAATCATAAAATTAAAAAATTTTATAAAATGCAATGTAGATTCTAAATAATTTGGTTCAATGTTTTCTTTAAAAAATACATTTGCAATAATAATAATAATAGATAAGGTTAGCATGCTTAAAACAACATATACCAATAAATTATTTTTGTTGACTGTGTGTTCTCTATCTATTATTTCCATTATAATACCTCCTACTTTTTATATAAATCCTAACATAAAAATATATTTTATTTTGTCGTTTCTTGTTTATGTTTACGAAAAAATATATTTTATAATTCTGTTTTTATTAGATTAAAATTATAAACTTGAATATGCACTTATAGAGAGGTGT
>NZ_LBBT01000230.1 GCF_001006285.1 Paraclostridium benzoelyticum | reverse complement strand
TTCATATATATTTCATATTTAAATATTAAACTTTTATTAAACATATTGTGAGTCTAAATTTTAACAGGAGGATCCTGAAATGAAAATTAATTTTTTTCCAAGAAGTAAAGTAGGTCAATGTACTGTAATGATTATGACTTTAACTATAATATTTTTTGTAGTTGGAAATTTTATATCTTGGGATTTTTCTTATTATGGATTTAATTTTATAATGAAAAATCAAATCCATATAGCTATACTATTTGGTATATTAATCTTAGGAGTTTTATCTTGTATATTAGGATTTATTGCTATAGATAAAAAAAGAGACAAATCAATTTTAGTCCTTTTCTCTATAATATTAGGAATAAATAATATTGTTGGATTCTTTAGCATTATTGCACATATATTTATTTAATAAAGTATAGACTATAGCGAAAACTATAGTCTATACTTTATTCTTTTTATCTAAATATTTATTAATAAATTCATATAAAAATTTTTTCCGAATAAAATTACACATAAGCTTTTAAAAGTATCATTCGTATCGCTTCGAACTATATGTTTCTTTTTAGTTATTAAGTCAATTTCATGTGTTAGTTTTTTCAACATTTTCAAGAAAACGTTTCATTCATTTTTTTCACTTTATACTTAGTATCATTGACAACATATTTGTATAAGAGTAGTATAGCTTAATGTAAAGTTAATTTTATATATGTTTTCAAAATATTAGGGGGGGATAATTAATTTTATGAAACTAAATATAAAAAAAATAGCATCTTCTGAGGTGTTTACCAGGAAGTTTACTTTTATCTGCAACAGCAATTTCTATAACTTTAGCAAATAGTCCATTTTCATCTTTTTATCATCAACTCTTAGGAGAATTTAAATTTCTAGGTCACTTTAATGTACATATGTTAGTAAATGATTTTTTAATGGCTATATTCTTTTTGTTAGTAGGACTTGAAATAAAACATGAATTACTATATGGAAATTTATCTAGCTTCAAAAAAGCTTCTTTTCCTATAATCTCAGCATTGGGTGGAGTAATTATTCCAGCAATTATATTTATGTGGTTTAATAAAGGTACTCAATTTGAGGCTGGAGTCGGAATTCCAATATCAACTGATATAGCTTTTGCTGTAGGTATTTTTATGATATTAAAAAATAAATTAAATCCATCTTTAAAAATATTTTTACTTTCTTTAGCTGTAGTAGATGATTTAATTTCTATAATTGTAATTGGAGTTTTGTATTCTTCAAATATAAATTTTAAAATTTTATATTTAGCATTATTTCTTGTATGTATTCTAATGTACATGAATATACGCCTTAAAATACACAAAATTTATCCATATCTCATAATCGGTTTATTTATATGGGGACTTATATATTTAAGTGGTGTTCATGCTACAATCAGCGGTGTTTTAATTGCAATGTCAATTCCATCTACTAAGCTTAGCGGAGAAAGGGAGACTATTTCATCTAAGTTAGAACGCAGATTGAATCCACTGTGTAGCTTATTTATATTACCGCTATTTGCTTTAGCAAATACTGCAATAACATTAAATCTAAACATAGATATTTCTAATAGTTATACTTTAATCAAAGGTATCGTAGCTGGACTATCTATTGGAAAACCTTTAGGTATAATGACATTTGCATTTATAGCAACAGTGCTTGGTATTACAGAAAAACCTAAGGGGTCAACTTGGTTATCAATATTCTCAGTATCAATACTTGCTGGTATAGGCTTTACAATGTCTATATTCGTCTCAGAAATAGCTTTTGATAATAACTCTGAATTTGTAAGTATTGCTAAAATATCTATATTATTAGCATCATTAATTTCAATTATTTCAACTTACATAGTAGCCACTCTTACTAGTAAAAATGCTACGTCTAATAAATCATATACATTTAAACATAAAAAAACTGCTTAAATCAGAAGACTTGGAACAAATAATTTGTTTCAAGTCTTTTATTTTTTACTATATAATATACTTAATTTCACTTTGAGGAAATTCATTTAATATGTTATCTTTAAAAAACTCTTTCATATCTGCTAATTGTTCTTTTGTATAAACGTATTTACCATATCCAAATTGTCCATATTTAAATGTTCTAGAATCATCAACCATCGGTAGGGTAGTTTCTGGGAAAATTTCTATTATTCTATTTTTTGCTTTAGTAGTATATCTATGAGAAATAACTTCAAATGTAAGTTTGTCATGATAATTTTCTGGTAATGTATCTTTTATATGCTTTATTAGTTTTTTATAATCCTCTTTCCAATTTTCATATAAAAAAACTGGTGCAATTATAAATCCTATCTTATACCCAGCTTTTGCTGCTTTTGCAGCAGCCTCAATTCTTTTATTAGAAGATGCAGTATAATGCTCATAAGAATCTATTATTTTAGGCGTGTTTATACTAAATCTTATTTCTGTATGATTATTATGATTTATATTCAAAAGACTGTCTATATCGCTATATTTAGTTACAAATCTAAACCTTCCTTTATCTTCTTTTCCAAAAAATTCTATTACAAGCTTTAGTGAGTTTGTATAAGGCTCTAATGGAATTGGGTCTGACGTTGCAGCTCCTTCGAATATAGTTATCTCTGGCTCTCTTTCATCAATATACTTTTTAGTTTGATTTAATACATCATCCATGTTTACAAAAACTTTTACAAATGGTTTATCTCCTAATTGTGTATTTAAATAACAGTATTCACATCTCCCCATACATCCACTTACAATTGGCAATTGATAGTGTGCTGAAGGTTTACATGTTTGAAACTTTAAGCTACTTCTTTTTCCAACAACTAAAGTTTCTTTTCCTGATCTGTATTGTTCAAATAAATTTTCTCCTGGAATATTACTCTTTACTCTATTTGATGTTAATTGTATAATTTCTACATTTTCATTGTCTTTCACCTTGTCATAAATTTTTTTTCCAATGTATGTATCTATTGAGTTTTTTTCAAATATAACTCTTTTAGGACTAAACATTTTTTCACCTCTCAAAATTAATTATTTATTATATCTTATCCAATTTTATTTAAAGTAAAAGATTACATATTATTAAT
>NZ_LBBT01000229.1 GCF_001006285.1 Paraclostridium benzoelyticum | reverse complement strand
TAATTGGTAACAATTAAAAAATAGTTGTCAGGAGATAATTTATGGAAGTTACATTTATGTATAAAAATAGGGAAATAAGATTTAATGTAATTTATAGAAAAAGGAAAACTATGAGTTTAGAAATTAAAAGAGATGGCATTATTAATGTAATTGCGCCTAATGGTTTGGACGAAAGTTTTATAGTTGATAAAGTGAAAAATAAATCTGATTGGATAATAAAAAAATTAGATGAAATTGAGGTTTTAAATAATAATCGATATACAAGGAGTTATAAAAGTGGAGATATATTTTTATATTTAGGTAATGAGTACATATTAGAAGTTTTGATAGATAAAAGTACAATTGGAACTATTGTTAGTTTAGAAAATAATAAATTAATAGTTAGGTCAAACTCTAATAATAAAGATGTGATACAACGTGCTTTAAAAAAATGGTATACGGATGAAACCTTAGGCATTGTTAAAGAAAGAATAAGCTATTATAAGATCTTTTTTGAAGATACAGTAACTTCTATAAAAATTAAAGATCAGAAGTCAAGATGGGCTAGTTGTACTTATAAAAATGAAATACTATTTAATTTAAGATGTTCTATGATGCCTATACAAATAATTGATTATATAGTTGTACATGAAATGTGCCATATGGAGCACAGAAACCATTCTAAGGATTTTTATTTGGCTGTGGAAAAAATTTTACCGGATTATAAGGAAAGGATCAAATGGTTGAAAAATAATGGGATGCGAATGAATTTTTAGAAAATTCTATAAAATGGTTGACAAAGTATAATAAAATGTATAATATGTAAAATATAAATAAAATTAAAGGCGAAGAAAAGGAAAGTAACTTTAAGAATACTTTTACAGAGAGCTTTTGTTGGTGAGAAAAAGCAAGGGATATTAAAGTGAAAATGGCCTTGGAGCTGTGTACCGAGATCTTTATGATTTAGGCTACAACGGGTTCACCCGTTACAGTGATAGAGTATAACCAAAATTTTGGCGTACTTGATGAGGTTTGTATTGCGAAATACAAATAAATTAGGATGGTAACACGAATTCAACTCTCGTTCCTAAGATTAAGTTCT
Organism: Paraclostridium benzoelyticum; assembly: GCF_001006285.1. Classification (GTDB taxonomy): domain Bacteria; phylum Bacillota; class Clostridia; order Peptostreptococcales; family Peptostreptococcaceae; genus Paraclostridium; species Paraclostridium benzoelyticum. Next base: position 1,993 of record NZ_LBBT01000229.1, on the reverse strand, counting down.
TAGGCTCGGGAGTTTTTTTATTCCCAAAATTGAGGTTATGTTAAAACAATAAAAAATGAAGGGAGATTAAACAATGAAAAAAGAAGCAAAAAGAGGTAATCCATTAGCTTTATTACCATTAGGAGTATTTTTAGTATTATTTGTAGGAAGTGGAATTATAACTGGGGATTTTTATAAGATGCCAGCATTAGTGGCTTTCTTAATAGCAGGAGGTATAGCTTTATTATTTAATAAAAAAGAAAATTTAGAAACTAAGATGAATGTATTTTGTAAAGGTGCAGGAGATACAAATATTATATTAATGGTTATTATCTTTTTATTAGCTGGAGCTTTTTCAAGCGTAGCAAAGGCTATGGGTGGAGTTGATTCAACTGTAAATTTAAGTTTATCAATATTGCCATCAAATCTTTTAGTAGCAGGATTATTTATTATAGGGTGCTTTATTTCAATATCTATGGGAACATCAGTTGGGACTATAGCTGCATTAGCACCGATTGCGATAGGAGTAGCTCAAAAAACGGGTATTCCAGTTCCATTAGTAATAGGGGCAGTTGTTGGAGGTGCTATGTTTGGAGATAATTTATCTATGATATCAGACACAACAATAGCAGCGGTAAGAACACAGGGATGTGAATTAAAAGATAAATTTAAAATGAACTTTTTAATAGTATTACCAGCAGCTATTGCAACAGCTATAATTTTAACAGTAGTAACACTTGGATATGAGAATGTAGCAACTCAATCTTATGAGTATAATATTATAAAAGTTTTACCGTATATATTAGTTTTAGCAGGAGCTTTAATAGGTGTAAATGTATTTGTTTTACTTGGAAGTGGAATATTATTTGCAGGAGCTGTAGGGATATTTTCTAATTCATTTGGTATTTTAGGATTTATAGGTGCTATATCAGAAGGATTAGGTGGAATGTATGAACTAAGTTTATTAGTAATTGTAGTTGGAGGAGTTGTATCGCTAATTAAGTTTAATGGGGGCATTGATTATATACTACACTTTATAACTAGTAAAATAAAAAGCAAGAAAGGTGCAGAGTTTGGAATAGCAGCATTAGTAAGCGTTATAGACTTATGTACTGCTAATAACACAATAGCAATTGTAACAGCGGGACCTTTAGCAAAAGATATTGCTGAAAAATATGATATAGATCCAAGAAAAACAGCTAGTATATTAGATATATTTTCATCTTGTTGGCAAGGAGTGATACCTTATGGAGCACAATTATTAACTGCATCAGGAATAGCTGGAATATCCCCAGTTGAAATAATAAAATACCTTTATTATCCAGGGTTAATGTTTATATGTGGAATAGCAGCAATTACTTTTTCTCAAGTTGTAGTAAAAAAAAGTAACTTAAAAGAAAATATATAAACTAGAATAAAGCTATAAAAGCAATTAGTACAGGAAAATATTTATCTTGAACTAATTGCTTTTTTACTTTCATTACAAAATTATATTTTGTTTAACACAATTGTATCATTTTTAAATTTAATATTGTAATCAGCAAATATGACCAAAGTTTCATGAAGTCCTACACTAGAGATAACACCCATTCCTTGTAAAAATGAAATATTAGCCATACCAGCAATCATAGGAGCAAAGCCTATAGAGCCCATAAAGGCTGAATCGGCACTTTTATTTCTTAAGCTGTATTTACATCTATTTCTATCTGAATCTTTTATATTTACGTTATCAAGAACTTTCAATCCTTTTACAATTCTTTTATCAGTTATAGTAATTTTATTTTCTCTGTTTTTTAAAGCTAAATCTAGTTGAGATTTTGTATCGACTGTATGCATGAAAAAATTTCCTTTCTAAAATATAAAATTATACTAACATTATAGCATGAATGTATATACAAGCTGATAAGTAAATCTAAAAATAGTATAGTAGTTAGAAAATATTAGTTATAACTTTTATATATCTAATGAACAACGTATTAGTAATTCAATTAAATATATAAATATTATTAAAGTT
>NZ_LBBT01000228.1 GCF_001006285.1 Paraclostridium benzoelyticum | reverse complement strand
CCTATAAATGAAGCTATTATAACAGATACACCTATGCATAAAATTGGTTTTATAACCCAATTAAACATTTTAAATTGTAACTTGGTAGTTTTTAAAACATTTATCATATTCAATCCAAAGTTAATAATATTACTTATAAATATAACTAATATAAACCCTTCTATGCCCTTTGTAGGTATTATAAAGTATATTATAAGAATTCTAATAACCATATCAAATAAATTTATTTTTAACAATGCAACTTGCTTGTTTAAAGAATTTAAAATCCCATCCATTATTCTTTCTAAATACATTATAGGTATTACTGGGGCTAAAATTCTAATTATAGGCCCTATATCTTTATTGCTATAAACTGCCATTCCTATATCGCTTGCAAATGCAATAAAAACACCTGATGCAAATATTGATATTATAAATGTTATTCTAAATACATTAGAAATTATAAAATTTACCATTTTATTCCTATTTAATGAGTGTGCTTCTGATATTTCTGGTATTATCAAAGTTGCAAATGAACTTAAAAATACTGCTGGAAAATTTATTATAGGAAGCGCCATACCTTTTATCATTCCAAATATTGATAAAGATGCCGAAATCGAAGTCCCAGACATTCTAAGAGCATTAGGTATTAATATATCTTCTATAGTCCTAAGTCCACTTTGAATATATGAACTTGATGCTATTGGAAATGCTATTTTACTTATGTCACTAATTCTACATTCATTGTAATTGCTACAACATACAGTTCTACTTAATGGTCTTGTTTTAAGTGCACACAATATGTAGGCATATATACAAGATACTATATTACCTACAGCCATACCTACACATATAAGTGCGCATATATTTTCTATGTTAGCATCTATAAATATAGTAATAGCTGCTATAGAAATTGCCATCATTAATAAATGTTCTAAAATTTCTGCTGAAACAGACTTAACAACTTCCCTCGCTCCATAAAAGTAACCACTTAAACAAGAAGAAATTCCTATAAACGGTAAACTATAAGCTAATATTTTTAATGATAGTACAGATCTTACATCGTTTAAAAATACATTGCCTATATATTCCGCTCCATAAAAAAGTACAATAGATGTTAATACACTGAAAAACAAACTGTATATACATCCTTTATTTACTATAGTTCTGATACCCTTATTATTTCCTTTTCCTACTTGTTCTGCAACAAGCCTTGTAATTGCTATTCTGATTCCAGCACTCGAAAATGTTACAGCCATAATATATACAGACATTATAAGCTGATACAATCCCATTCCTTCCGGTCCTATTTTTTTGGATAAATATACCCTGAAAAACATAGATATAAATCCAAATATAATAGTTGAGAATGTCATTATTATTGCATTTATTATAAGCTTTTTTCTTCTCATGCAATCACCTATCATATATCAAATTTGTACCTTGTACATTTTTAATATATATGTGATTGAGCTCAATAAAATTCTATAATAATTTTATATTAGATGTTAAATCTGTTACATAGTCTAAAGCACATGCAGAATTTTCTTCATCTGCCATTATAGTTAAATAATCTCCTCCAATTAAAGTAGTATCTCCTTTTGGAATTATCTCTTTACCTCCTCTTGTTATCGATACTATCAAACAATTTTCTGGCCATTTTACATCTTTTACCTGTTTATGCTCTATTTCACACCCTAAATGAACCGCAACTTCCATCAGACTTTTTCTAGATGAGTTAGATTCAAATTTGTTATTGCCACTCTCTAAGCATCTTTCAAGTAAACTTTCATATATAGGTTCAGATTTAAATAAATCAGATGTTATATATGCAATTATACATACAATAGAAAGTGATAATAAGTGATTAAAGCTTCCTGTCATCTCACATATTAATATAATTCCAGTTATAGGTGCTTTTACTATAGATGCAAAATTTCCAGCCATAGCAAGTATTATAAAATTTAATATATACATACTTGGTATATCAAATACATTAACTGCTACTATTCCAAATATATTTCCAATTAATGCTCCAAGAACTAATAAAGGGAAAAATATCCCTCCAGGTACCCCTGATCCAAATCCTACAAATGTAAGTAAATATTTAATCAATAAAAATAATAATAGCATTTTTAATGTCATTGAGCTTTTATCTAAAGACATTATAAGTTCATGTCCTCCACCTAATAAAATTGGTGCAGTTAATCCCACGACACCAGTTATTAAAAATGGGATTATTACTTTTATCTCAGTGCTTAATTTTGATTTTTTAAACATATATTGGGTTTTTAAAATTCCACTGTTAAATATAACTCCACTTATCCCAACTATAATACCTAATAGTATCAAAAGCCAATAATATTTTAAATCTAAAGCTCTAACACCTACAAAGTTAAGTGATTTCCCAATTCCTAGAAATGTTTTTGTAATAAAGTCAGACGTTAATGCAGATGCCATAACTGAAAGTAAAACTAATGGCGAAAAGTTTTTATGAACCTCCTCTAATGCAAACATTACTCCTGATATCGGTGCATTAAAAGCCGCTGCTAATCCTGCACTTGCTCCACTAGTTATTAAATATTTTTCTTCAACACTAACTCTTTTAAAAACTTTTGAAAATCCTTCGCCTATACTAGCTCCCATTTGAACAGAAGGGCCTTCTCTTCCAAGTGATAAACCTGCTCCTAATGCTATAAGCCCACCTACAAATTTATTTATTAAAACACTTACCCAGCTTCCTTTTAATTTTTTCATTAGTATTCCTTCTACCTGAGGTATACCACTACCACTAATTAATGGCACCTTTTTCACCATAAGTCCTACTATATATCCACTTATGATTAATAATCCAAATAGTAAAATAGTATTTATTAAATTTCCTTTACTATTAGAGTAAAACCACATAAATACATTAGTTACTTTTTCTAATAATATTCTGTGAAGTACTATCGTAACTCCAACAATCGCTCCTATTATAGTACTTTCTAATATAAGTTTAAATTTTAAATTTTCAGTATGCTTTAATAGATTACACGTTTTTTCTTTGTCCATTTAGTTTCCTCCTTTTTTCCCCATCATTTTAATTATACTACTAATTACACTTTTTTTAAATTGTATACAGTATATTATTTTAAAATAAATTAAGTTTTTATATTTGTTCGATTCCATATTCATTTTTTTTGATATATAATAAGGTTTAAATAACCAATTATTAGAAAGGGTATTTTAATGACAAAGGAAACACATTCATCTGGAGGATACTTAATTGCAGCTCTTACGTTTTCTGCTTTTAGCAATGTATATTTAGATAACTTTAATACTTTATATAAATTGATGCTTTTTTTTATTTATTTTCAGTTTGCTAATTTAGGATCTTTATTACCCGATTTAGATACTAGAAAGTCTTATATGAGTAAAAAATGGCCTCACTTGTCAAAGTTTATTTCAAAGCGAACAAAACATAGAGGTTTTACTCATAGTATTTTATTTCTATTAATTCTATCAGAATTTTTAAAATTAATAGTTTTAATAGGAGATAAAAATATTATATTAATTTGTTCCTCATATGGTATGTTTTTGGGATATGCCTCTCATATATTATTAGATATTTTCACATATGAAGGTGTTGATTTATTTTTCCCTTTAGGTTTTAATTTCAAACTATCTAGATTAAAAACCAGTTCAAAAGGTGAGAGATATGTTAATAAGGTTTTAAAATTTATTTCTATAAATTTAATATTGTATAACTTATACTACTTACTCAATATAAAAATTTAATATGATAATCTACTAAAAACAGCCTAAATCAAGTAATTTTTACTACACACTTGATTTTAGGCCGTTTAATCTTAATATATATCAGAAAACTCTATCTGTATTTTTTTATCTATATTAATAGATTCATTTTGAATAGAATTTTTACTTGAACCCTGTAAAACTATTTGATTTGGAATTTTCACTTCAAACTCTGTTCCAACTCCTATTTCACTTTTTACACTTATAGTTCCATCATGCAATTCCACTAAGGATTTAACTATAGAAAGTCCAATTCCACTACCTTCACTTATTTTAGTCAACCTATTATCAACTTGTTTAAATTTTTCAAAAACATCATTAATTTTATCTTTAGGTATCCCTACTCCAGTATCTTTAATGCTTATATCTATATGTTCTGGATTACATCTAATCCCAACATCTATTTGACCGTTTTCTTTATTATATTTTATTGCATTAGATAATAAGTTTAGTATCACTCTCTCCATTTTGTCACTATCAAAAGATATAATTTTCTCTTCTTGGTCAGTGTCAAAAATTAGATCTATATTTTGAGACTTACTAAACTCTACAACCGAATCGCATATGTTTTCTACAAAGCTTACTATATCTTGATTTTGAGGATTATAATCTACACAACCTGAATCAATTCTGGTTGAATCAATTAAATTATTAACTAACTTTAAAAGCCGCATTCCATTTTGATCTATTATATTTAAATATCTTATTAATATATTAATATCACCTTTTTCTATCTTTGGAATACTTTGATCTATTAACTGAACTGATGAAAATATTAAATTTAATGGAGTTCTAAATTCATGAGTTAAATTTGAAAAAAAGTCTAATCTAAGTTTCTCAAGCTCTCTTTCGGTGGCTTTTTTTTGAGTTAAATCTATTATAATCCCAATTACACCTATTACTTTTTTTCTATAATCCCATAAAGGAACCTTAGTAATTTCTACGTATTTGTCTCCTGAATTTCTTTCCATAAAATCTTCATTTACATTTGTAATTTTATGTTTGATCACTTTATTATCAGCTTCTCTATACTCAATTATTTTTTCTTCTTTTAAATTTAAATCGTAATCTTTCTTACCAATAATTTTTTTTCTATCTAATTCTAGTAATTCTCCAAAAGCTTCATTACAGTACAAATATACCCCTTGGACATCTTTATAAAAAATAGGTATAGGTAAGTTGTCTACAATTATTTCTAGCATTTTGTTTCTATTTTCTATCCCTATTGGTGTCTTTGAGTTTACATAATCATAAATTTTAAATCCATATGTTCCTATAACATTTTTATCTTCATCAATCATTGGATGTATAAAAATACTAACCCATTTATTATCCTCAAATATTATTTTTTCAATAGCATCTTCTTTTTTATCTAATATTAACTTTTCATATTCTTCCATATGTTCAAATCCATTGTGAATTTCAAGTTCTTTATTTTTCTTACCTATTATTTCCCCTTTAGGCATGCCAACTAATTCTTCAAAGTTTCTATTAACCTTTATGTATCTACCATTAATATCTTTTGTCCAAATTATGGCTTTTAAATTATTTTGAATTAGTAAATTGTAATTGCTACTTACATGATAAACCTGAAACCACATATAAAAATTATCATATTTATCTATATTTAAAGTTACTTTATATATATCTTTTAAATTACAAACATATTGATACCTTGTAAAGTTATTATTACTTACTTCATCAAATAATTCAATTTCATCTTTTGATATCCCTAATATCTCACATACATCCTTATTTAATATCGTATCCTCACTTTCCATTTTTAATTTTTTTAGTAATAATTCATTTCCACCCTTAATTATATAGTCAAAGCTTCCATTTTTGTTACTTATACGTTTTCCCCATACATACGGTATAGGACATACTTGTAAAACATCTTCATAACTATGAACGATCAAATTTATCTCCCCTTATTCTGTATACCGAATTTATACTTTAATTATAGCAAATAAATACAAAAATCTCGATTACAATTTGTAATCGAGACCTTTGTTTATGCATAAATATCAGAAAATTCTACTTTTATTTTTTCTATATAAGAATTTTGTAGGTTCTTTTCTATTATATTACATTCATATTCTTCTTCTATTTCAGCAGGTATACTTATCTTAAATGTTGTGCCAAGTCCAAGCTCACTCTCAACATCTATATAACCTCCATGCATATCAACTAAGCTTTTTACTAAGTATAATCCAATTCCACTACCTTCTCCACTTCTTATAGTATTATTTTCTACTTGCTTAAATCTTTCAAATATAGAATTTAATTTATTTTGAGGTATTCCTATTCCATCATCAGATATTTCTATTTCTAACATTTCATTTGATTCTCTTATATAAATTTCTATTTTCCCTTGTTCTTTTGTAAACTTAATTGAATTAGATAGTATATTTAGTATTATTCGTTCCATTTTGTCTAAATCGAAAGAAATTATTTTTTCTTCTATCTCAGTATCAAATATAACTTCTATATTTTTTTGCTTAGCAAAGTCTACAATAGATTGACAAATACTTTCTACAAAATATACAATATCATAGTTTTGAGGATTATATTCAAAGTATCCAGATGTTATTTTGTTTGAATCAATTAGATTGTTTACCAATTTAAGTAATCTATATGTGTTTTGAGTTGCCATATTTATATATTTTGTGATTGATTGATCTTCTTTCTTTTCTATATTTTTTAATTTTAAGTCCAAAACTTGAAGTGAGCTAAAGATTATATTTAACGGCGTTCTAAGTTCATGAGATAGATTTGCGAAAAAATCACCTCTTATTTTGTTGTTTATCTCATGTTCTATTTGTTCATTTTTATCAACAAACCAAATTACATAATTGTTATCATATAAGTTTGTAGATATTAATTCAAAGTTTGCGCTACTATTTTTAACATTAACACTTACTTTTTTTTCATTTATTATATGTTCAAATATATCTATGCTTTTATTTCCATCTAAAATATGAAATTTTTCTTCGCCTACTATCTTAGTTTCATCTGTATCTAAAATGTTTTTTAATGTTTCACTTATAAAATTGATTTTTATTACATTTTTTTTATCTGTTATTGTGCATATTTCTCCAACTATATATGGAGTAGGCGAGGATTTTAATATATCTTCCTCAATACATTTATATTTCATTTTACCCCCCACTTATAAAAACCACATTAAAAATAATTCTATTTAAAATTTCTATTTTTTTCTCATGATTCCCTTTGATATTTTCTTTTTTTTTTTAGACATTTTATTTAAAACCAAACAAATTAAAGTAT
>NZ_LBBT01000227.1 GCF_001006285.1 Paraclostridium benzoelyticum | reverse complement strand
AAGTTTAAATATATAAAAATATGAATGGAGATGATTATCTAAATGGGATTTTTTAAAAGATTAAAAAATGTTGTGGAAGCTAAGGCAAACAAAGCTATTGAGAAGCATGAAGATCCAATAGAAATGTTAGATTTATCAATAACTAAAAAAGAAAAATTACTTCAAGATGCAAAAAAACAATGCGCAAACTTTATAGCATCAGTAGATAATATAAGAAATGAGAAAAAATCATTAGAAGAGAAAATAGAAAAATACGAGCAAGCTACAAAGGCTGCATTATTAAAAGAAGATAATGATAAAGCTCAAGGGTTTGTAAAACAAAAACTAGAAATGCAAGATAAATTAAATAAAACTATAGTTAGAATAGAAGGTCAAGATAAAAAAATACAAGAAATCAAATTTAAAATTGAAGAACTAGAGCTTGAAATATCTAAAATGAAATCTAAAAAACAAGAATTAGCTACTAGACTTGATGTAGCAGAAATAAACAATGAGATTAATGAAACTTTATCAGGATTAAGTGATGATCATGGTATAAATTTAGATGAACTTGAAAAGAAAGTTCAAGAAAAAGAAAGTTATGGTAAAGCACTAGAGACTATGAAAACAAAGAGTGAAGATGATATGCTTGATGAATATATAAATGATTCACCAGTGGTTGATTCTAAAGTTGAAGATGAGCTAGAAAGAATAAAAAGAGAAATGAATAAATAGATATACTACTAAAGGTAGATGGTTAAAAGCTATCTACCTTATTTTTACGCTTAAAGAAATTATATTTAGCTAATATTTGTGGATAACTTATATAATATAGTGATATAAATGTTTTGGTGAAAGTAAAAAATGATATTTTGAGCAACGGACGAAGTCGTCTGAGTAACGGGACACGAGTTTACCGAGTGGACGTTGACGACATGAAGTGGTTCGCAGACGCAGTCGCTCAGGCGAAGGGAATTTTTATTATTTAATTTGTTAAGTTTTTTTAGGAGGTATAGTATGGACGAAAGAATTTTAAATGAAAAGAAAAAATACGATAAAATGTACACGGATTTAGTATTTGCAGCAAATGATTTAAAGCAAATGTTAAGTAGTGAAGAATTAAGAAAAAGAGTTTTTATAAGAAAGTTAGATGATTTGTCAGGGTATATAGCTTTTTTAAATGATCTAGAAAAAGAAGAAAAAAATGAAGATAAGAATATATTTTCTAAACTATTTAAAAAGAAAAATAATATAGAAGATGAAATACAATCTTACTTAACTAGAGATAAAAGAGAGTCTATAAATAAGTTAGATAAATGTAAAACGTGTAAGTGTATTAATTGCGTAAAGGAGTGTAATTTTAATAGATGTATAAACTGTAGGGAATCAGAATACACGTATGATTGTGATAAGGAAAAATTTGTATTTACAAAATCTACAGATATAGTAACTTTATATAATGGAGATGAAGAATTCAAGTTTGATGTTAAGGGATACTTAATAGAAATACAAGATCAATCATTAAGTAGATATGTATATTTGGTAGATAGTAAAGATAAAGACAATCAACAACTATTAGAGTATTTTAAGTTTAAAGGGGAAGAAAGCTATGATTCAGTAATAGATGGAGAAGATACATCAAATTTAGATAGATTATATAATAAGTTCATAGAAATGGGGTTAAATGTATAATGAACAAATTAAAAAGGAATATAACTCTTTTTTTAACTGTATTTATATTTGCTATAACTTGTGCATTTACTTTTTCAATAGAAAAGTCATATGCAACTTCAAATAAAAATGAAACTTCAAATGTTGAATACCAAGTGGCGAAAGGAAGATCCTCACATAGCTCACATAGTTCAAGTCGATCAAGTAGCAGTTTTAAATCGAGCTCAAGTAGCTTTAAGCCGAGTTCAAGTAGCTTTAAACCAAGTTCTAGCACTAGCAAACCAAGCAGTAGTTATACAAAGCCAAAATCAAGTACAACAAAACCAGATTCAGGAAGTTTTAGCACTAAACCAAAGCCTGATACAACAATAAATGAAGGAAGTACTGGAAATAATTCAAATAATAATACGACAAATCCAAAATCAAGCACAACAAAGCCTGATTCGGGAAGTTTTAGTACTAAACCAAATACAAATTCAAAATCAAATGCTAATGACAATACAAATTCTAAAAATAAAAAGAATGATTATGATGATGACTATGGAGGTAGCTCTAGTAGAAGAACATATATACCACAAGCATATGGGCGAGGCTTTTTTGGTTTTGGAGGATATAATCCATTTAGATATATGGGGTATAGAATGGGAATTAGCCCTATGATAATGGATATAGTTATGATTGTAACTGTATTAATTGTATTATACATTATAATAGACTTTATAAGAAGTAGAAAAAATAGATAGAAATTTTATTTTACCAAATTAGAAAATATATAATGAACATTGTTTTATATTGTTGTATAATGGATTATATAACAATTAAATAGTAAGTATTAGGTGTCAATAGACTTAATAGGGAATTAGATGAAAATTCTAAGCTACCCCAGTAACCGTAAAGCTGACGAAATCTAAGTATCCACTGAGAAATTGGGAAGGATTGAGAGTAGAATGAAGCTGAGCCGGGATACCTGCCAATGCTTAAAGGCTAATTATCTTCTGAGGGTTGGATAAAGGCGATTATACACGAATAGATTAAGGCATACTCTCTGAGTATGTCTTTTTAAATTGAAAAACTATGAGTGTAAAATTGTATAAGACGTATACTTTAATTAAGCTTTTATAATTAATTTATTGAAAATTATTTATTTTACAAATAAATCTCAATAAAAGGAATTAGATAAAAAAAATAGAATTATATCATTGTTATGTAAAATCAACACGAAAGGAATGAAAAAATGTCAAAATATTTAGCGTATCCATTTTTATATGATAAATCAGATGATTTAAGATGCGATTATGAAATATTTACAGATGAGATATCAAGTACAATAGGACTATTAAGGGCTTTTGTTCAAGATGAAAATTTAAAAAAAGAATTAAGTAAGATAAATGAACTTGTATATCACATGAATGCATCGCTTAGAACATTTGTAAGCTTAACAAATGATGAGTTAAAATGGTTAGAATCTAGAACCGTATTCTATCAAGATGAAATAAAAGGTATTTTTGAGAAGTTTGTTTTGCCTCAAGGCGGAGTCTGTGGTAGTTATGCACATATTATAAGGACAAAATGCAAAGCATTAGTAAGATTATTACATAGATATAAAGAAAATGGAAATGATGTAGATGAATTATTATTTGATTTTGCGAATCTATTGTCTGGGTATTTTTTTGTTCTAGCTATAAAGCTTAATAAAGATGAAGGAATACAAGAAACTGAATTTATAAGTAAAAATTATAAGTAAGGAGAATGAAAATGAAAAAAAGAATTTTAACATTAATAACTACTATTTTAGTGGTTATGCTTGCAGTCGCTGGATGCGGTCAAAAAGAAACAGTAGTAAAAGATAGAGAAGGAAATGATTTTACAGTTCCTAAAAAATTAGAAAGAATAATATCAACAGCTCCATCTAATACAGAAGTGTTAGTTGAATTAGGACTTGCAGATAAATTAGTAGCTGTTGATAAATATTCAGCTGACATACCTGGATTACCTAAAGATATAAAATTAATAGATTTTGCAAATCCGGATGCAGAGGCTATAGTATCTTTAGAGCCAGATATGATTATAGCATCAGGACACAATAAAACTGGAAATAGTGAAGATCCATTTAAAGTAGCTAAAGAGTCTGGTATAAGTGTTGCATATATACCAAGTAGTGATAGTATACAAGGTATATACGATGATATCATGTTTATAGCTGATATAACTGGTACGAAAGAAAAAGGACAAGAGATTGTAGACAATATGAAATCTCAAGTTAATGAAATAGCTAAAATAGGAAAAACAATAAAGGATAAAAAGAAAGTTTACTTTGAAATTGGGCCAGCACCAAATCTATATAGCTTTGGAAATGGAACATTTTTAAATGAGATGATAGAGTTAGTAGGTGGAGAAAATATATTCGCTGATCAAAAAGCTTGGATATCACCTAGTGAGGAATCAGTTATAGAAAAAAATCCAGATGTAATATTAACTAATGTAAATTACGTTCAAGATGCAGTAAAAGATATAAAAGGACGCGAAGGTTGGAAAAATGTAAATGCAGTGAAAAACGGACAAGTATACTTAATTGATACAAACGCATCATCAAGACCATCTCAAAATGTAGTAAAAGCGCTAAAACAAATGGCAGAGTATATAAATCCAGATGCGTACGCAAAACAAAAATAAAACTTTAGCGATTTTATCAATACCGCTAGTATTTTTTATAATTAGTATTGGAACTTCCATAGGAAGTTCCAATATTCATATATTGGATACTATGAATATAATTTTAAATAAGGTTATAAATTTACCATTAAGAGAAGGGATAGATCCAAAAGATATATCTATAATATGGGCCCTTAGGATACCGAGAGTATTATTAGCTTTTATGGTTGGAGGATGTTTGGCGGTTAGTGGATCGGTAGTCCAGTCAATACTTAAAAATGAATTGGCATCCCCGTACACGCTAGGAGTATCATCAGGAGCCTCTTTAGGAGCTGGATTAGTTATCGTTCTTGGAATATCTATACCATTTCTCGGGCAATTGACATTGCCATTAATAGGTTTTTTATTTGGGTTAATAACTGTATATGGAGTGATAGTTTTTTCTTCTAGAATAGATAAAACTATGGCGAATAATACAATTATACTAGCAGGTATGGTTTTTTCACTTTTTGTAAACGCACTACTTACAACACTTACAGCGCTTTTTAGTGAAGATATAAAAAGTATAAGTCTTTGGCAAATGGGTAGCTTCTCTATGAAGGGATGGTCATATGTGAGAGTTTTAATTCCATTTTTAATTATAGGTATTATTGGAGTTTTAAGATACACAAAAGAAATGGATATATTAACATTTGGAGAAGAACAGGCAAAGGCAGTAGGTGTAGATACAAATAGAGTTAAAAAACATTTATTTATACACTCAGCCATTTTAACTGGAAGTGCAGTAGCATTAAGTGGAACAATCGGTTTTGTAGATTTAATAGCGCCACATATGGTCAGAAGGGTATTTGGATCAAAACATAAATATGTAATACCTATGTCTTTTGTATTTGGAGGATCACTTATGGTAATAACAGACTTAATTGCCAGAACTATTGTATCTCCAGCAGAGCTTCCGGTAGGAGCTATTACAGCAATTATAGGGGCACCATTCTTTGCATATGTGTATTTTAGCAAAGGAAAGAAGTGATGACATGTTAGAAGTAAAAAAACTTTATTGTGGTTATGAAGATATTGATATTATAAAAAATGTTAATTTTAAAGTTGAAAGAGGAAAAAATCTTTGTATAGTAGGTCCAAATGGATGTGGGAAAAGTACGCTTTTGAAATCTATAGCTAATATAATAAATTACAAAGGAAGTATAACTATAGATGGTATGGAAGTTTGTAATTTTTCAAGAAAAAATCTAGCAAAAAAAGTAGGACTTATGAGCCAGATAACTCAAATATATTTCCCGTATACAATATATGAAACTGTAGCACTTGGAAGATATGCACATTCAACAGGAGTATTTAATTCTTTAAGTAAAGAAGATAAAAAAATAGTATTAGATTGTATTGAAAAGGTAGGATTAAGTGATATAAAAGATAAAAGCATAAATGAATTAAGTGGAGGACAGTTACAAAGAGTATTTTTAGCACGAACAATTGCTCAAGATCCAGAAGTTATATTATTAGATGAACCTACTAATCATCTAGACTTAAAATACCAAATTGAGTTGTTAGAACATTTATCTATATGGGCAAAAAATAATAATAAAATTGTTATTGGAGTTTTACATGATTTAAATTTAGTTCACTATTTTAGTGATGCAGTTTGCTTATTAAATCATGGGGAGATAGTTTGTTATGGAAGCTCAAGAGAAGTTTTTAATGGAGATTATTTAAAGGAAGTTTATAATATAGACATAAAGGAATTTATGTTAGAGGTTTTGGAAAAATGGAAATAAAAAAGCTTTAGCAATTTTTATAAATTGCTAAAGCTTTTTTATTGGTATAGATATTTTTGTTATATAATCTTTTGAACTATAAGATGTTAAGCTATCTAAAATACCATATTCAAAAGAAGGTCCTATCATTTCATAACCATTTTTATTTATAGTATCTATTAGTGTTTCGTAAGTTTTTCCTATATCTTTGTATTCTCCCTTATGAAGAGCTATAGCATAAAGTCCTTCAGATTTTTTTAAAACATTAGGAGCGCTTAATTTATTATGTAGAGGGAAAAATACAGAATGCGCAGTAGTATAGTTTTTACTAAGCAAATCTTCTAAAGATATTATTGTACCTACTTGATAATTGTATGGATATTTATTTTTATTAACAATAGTTAAAAGTTTTTTAAATGCTATATCAGTTTGTAAAAGTTGAAAAGGTTTTTCTACTTTTTGTGTAATAATAAATTCAGATTTTACTTCTTGAAAGTAGACTTTATCATCATATTCATTTAAACTTTCTATTGTTTCTATTTTATTCTCAAGTCTTGCTATACTTTTTTTCAAATTTTTAAGTTGAGATTGCAACTTTATTTTTTGTTCTTTTAGAAGAATTAATGCTTTGTTATCATCTCTTTTAATTAAAAAATCTTTAATTTCTTTTATAGGAATTCCAAGTTCCCTTAAAACTAGTATACTATCCAACACTTCTAATTGGTCAGACGTGTAGTACCTATATCCGTTATTTTCATCAACAACTTTAGGTTTAAATAAATCTATATTATCATAATATATTAGTGTTTGTTTGCTCATTCCATTTAACTTTGCTAATTCACCTACAGTAAAGTTCAAACATATCACCTCAAATTTTATTTTAAAAATTTCATTGACAATATAGTTACTATATCCTTCACAATTAATAATGTCAAGTAATATCAATTATTTAAAAATTTAGAGGTGAAAAAATGGAAGAAGTATTTATGAAAAAACAAAATTACAAGGAGTTTTTAAGATATGTATTTCCATCTATCATAACAATGATATTTCTATCATTTTATACTACTATAGATGGATTTTTCGTATCGAGATATGTAAACTCAGATGCACTGGCATCAATAAATATTATAATACCTATAACTTGTGTAGTATTTGGTATTGCAGTTATGCTAGCTACGGGATCTGGAGCTTTAGTTGGTATAAAGCTTGGGGAAAAAAACATAAAAGGAGCTAATGAGTTATTTTCATTTGTAACAGTAGTTTTAATTTCTATAGGAGTAGTACTTACTATTTTGGGAGTAATATTTTTAGATCCTATACTTAGATTCTTAGGAACAACTGATATATTATATCCATATGCAAAATCATATGGGGTTGTAACTGTACTTATGACTATTCCGATGATGTTAAAGTTATACTTTGAATACTATGCTAGGGTAGATGGTAGCCCTAAAGTATCTCTTTTAATGTCTTCACTAGGATTAGTTTTAAACATAGTTTTTGATTTTTTATTTATAGTAGTTTTTGATATGGGAATTTTAGGTGCTGGATTAGGAACATATATTGCTATAACTATTTCAGGAATAATAGGAATATTATATTTCAAAGGTGAAAATTCAAATTTAGAATTTACAAAACCAAAAGTTAATTTTAAAGAATTATTTAATTCTTGTTACAATGGTAGTTCAGAAATGTTTACAGAATTATCAACAGGAATAACTACTTTTTTATTTAACAAAAATATATTAACTTTTAGTGGAGAAAATGGGGTTGCTGCAATGTCGATAATAATATATATCTATTACTTTTTTATAGCTGTATATTTTGGAATTGCAGTTGGTATAGGACCTATGATTAGTTATAATTTTGGAGCTGAAAATAAAGAAAAAATAAAAGAAAGTTTAAAACATAGTTTTGTAACCATTGGATGGAGTTCTATAGTTATATTTTTAATTTCTATAATTGGAGGTAAGTATATAATATCTATATTTACTAATGATTTAGAAGTTTATACTATTGCTACATCAGGTATAAAATTATTTTCATATGGATTTTTAATAATAGGAACAAATATTTTTATGTCAGGTTACTTTACTGCTATAGGTGATGGTCAGATATCAGCAATAATATCTGTGCTTAGATCATTAGTATTTGTAGTGGTGACAATTACTATATTACCTAAATTTATAGGGTTAAATGGGATATGGTTAGCAATACCTATTGCTGAGTTATTAACTATATTTTTCTCTATTACTTTTTACTTTAGAAAAGGCACTAGGGCGTATAGAAATCAATAACTAAAATAAAATTACAATTTCGTTATTTGCTTAAATTTGAGTTTTTGTGTAAAATTTAGTTATATAAAAAAGACGCCAAGGAGAACTTATTATGAGTTTGAGAGAATTTGAATACATTGATGAAGCAGTAGAATTGTTAAATGATATAACACCGACGCTTAACATGTTATCAGAAGAACTAGTAAAATATTTTGAAGGCATATTAAATATTAACGAACAAGAATATTTAAATGTGAATTCAAGAGTAAAGAGTGAATATAGTTTAAGAGAGAAAATTATAAGAAATAAATATTTAAATAAATATAAAACACCTAAAATGTTAATACATAATTTATCAGATTTAATTGGAGTAAGATTAGAGTGTAGGTTCATAGAAGAAGAAAGAAATATATATAAACTTTTAAAATCATATTTCAATATAACTGAAGATCATATATATTACTATAACGAAGAAAATGAAAATATAAGAATTAGATTAGACAAAGACCAACCAAGAAAGCAAAAAAATGGGTTTGAAATATACAGAATAGATGGATTGTTTTTATATGGAGATAATAAAATAAATTTTGAAATCCAGATAAAATCTATGGTTAATATTTTTTGGAGTGAAATAGAGCATAATGTTATTTATAAGAATAATGCATATGTTATGATGGATAAGTTTTTAAGTGATGTATTTGCATCTATAAAGACAAATTTAACACTTATAGATAACCAATTATTATCTGTTTATAAAAACTTCAGCGGAAATAATAAAGACAAAGATAGCAAAAGAAAGTCTATGGAAAAGTTTTTAGCGAAGATTGCTTACGATACATTTGCAGAAAAAATGGAAGCTGACATAGGTTTTATAGTAGATTTTAAAAAGCCATGTGAAACAATAATCAATTATTCTTTTAATAAAGAAAAAGATGGAATGGATATAAGTGAAGATACTACAATAAAAGGACTTAAAAGGATAAATGAAATTTCTAAAAAAGATATAGACTTCAATTCAAGAATTAGATTTGGAAAGCTACCAGAGTTTGAGGATGAGTTCTGTGAAAGACTAGGAAACTTCATTATATCAAAATTAAATTGCGAATTTATATGGAATTTATTCTTTAGAATTTTATTTGAAGTTGAGCCTCTTAACAATAAAAAGGATTTTGAAAACTTTATTTTATTTATAAAAGAAAAGGTAGTTCCTATAAAATATCAAGCAAAATTAGAATTAGCTTTTGAAAGTGACAGTAAACACGTATTAAAAGATATATATATGGAAGTTGTAGAAACTTTAATAGAAATAGATTCTATAGAAATTTTATATGAGGAAAATTTAGATAGTATAAATAATATAACTAAAAAAGTAATAAATGATATATGTAGAAATGTAGATTCATTTAAAGAGTATAAATATAAGAGTGGTAAGTATAGGGAAATTTTAAATAAAAAGATAAAAGATGTAATACGAGATTAAAACAATAAAACGGCTTGGTTTAACTACATAATTAGACCAAGTCGTTTTATTATAATAAACTATTGAAAGAATATTGAAAAAAATTTAAAAAAGAAATACACTTATAGTGAAAAGACAATAAGGTTATGAGAAGAGGGGATATAATGAAAAATAGTTGTAAGATAAAGCTAAGTAAGAATATAAAATTATTTCTTACTATAAATCTTATAGCTTCTTTTGCTATGGGAATTTTTAATATGTTTGTGGGTATATATTTAAAAGAAATTGGTTATAAAGAACAGTTTGTAGGAAGCGTACTTTCAATTAATACGTTTTCTATAGCGATAGGTTCTATTTTTAGTGCGTACTTAATTGAAAGAATAGGGAGGAAAAAAAGTTTTAATTTAGGTTTTATATGTATAGCAATAGGTTCTATTTTTATAGTTTTTTTTAATGATTCGAACTTAATATTAATTATGGCAATTATAAATGGTTTTGGGATGAGTATAAAAACTACTTCAGAAGGCATGTATATACTTGAAAATACATCTGAAGAAGAACGAGTATCAGTTTTTAGTACAAATTTTATAATGTCCAATATAGGCATGATGGGAGCTTCTTTTTTAGGAGGAATTATGTCATCTTATCTAGATAATTATTTTACATCAAGTGATTCTATAAAGTATATATTTATAATAACGTCTATATTGGTTATTTTGGCATTGATCCCTATATTTTTCATGAAAGAACCTGAATATGAAAAACATAGAAACTTAAAAGATTGTTTAAAAGGATATGCATCAATATTAAATAAAAAAGTTGTAAGTTTCATGGTTTATCAATTCCTAATAGGAATAGGGGCTGGAATAATTGTACCATTTTTCAGCGTATACTTAAAATATTCTATGGATATATCAGATAATATTGTTGGTACTATACTTTCAATATCACAATTTGGGTGTATAATAGGGGGAATGATTATACCGTTTATGTCAAATAAGTTTGGAAAAGTAAAATCAGTTATAATCTGTCAATTATTATCTATTCCATTTTTACTATCAATTGCTTTTCCACAAGGAATATTTATTATAACTATTGCATTTTTTATGAGAAATGGACTTATGAATATGGCTATGCCACTTATTCAAAATTTATCTATGGAAATTGTGCATGAAAGTGAAAGAACCAATATGAGTAGTTTAATAGCGTTATCTAGTAATATTAGTAGAGCTATAGGAATTGCAATTGGTGGTTTTCTGATGGAAACTATTTCTTACACGATTCCTTATTATTTTACAGTTGTATTTTATATAATAGCAGTCATTTTATTTAGCTATATATATAAGAATGAACTTAAAACAAAAAAGAATATACAATGCTTAAATATTACAAGTAATAAATAAAACTAGCTGGAAAGCTAGTTTTTTTAAATTTTAAAAATTTAAAAATATTAAATAATGTAGAAAGATTTTAGAAAGGTTACAAGCTTAAGATTATATTATCAAATTAAATAAAGAGGTGATAAATATGAATGAAATTTTAAAAGTTGAAAACCTGACTAAAAAAAGAGGTGATAAGGTAGTTGTAGACAACTTAAGCTTTACTGTAAATCAAGGTGATATATTTGGATTTTTAGGTCCAAATGGAGCAGGTAAAAGCACTACAATGAAGATGATATTAAATTTAATTAAAAAAGATGGAGGAAAAGTTTATATTGATGGATATGATATAGATAAAAAGTTTAAAGATGCTATAAAAAATGTAGCTGCTATCATAGAAAGCCCAGCAATATACCTTGATTTAACTGCATATGAAAATTTAAAAATAGTAAAAAACTTTAGTGATACATACTCTGGTAGCTACGAAATTTATGAAGTATTAGAAATAGTAGGTCTTAAAGGCAGAGATAATGAAAAAGTTAAAAATTATTCTTTAGGAATGAAACAAAGGCTAGGTATTGCTATGGCACTTATAAAAAATCCTAAAATAATATTATTAGATGAGCCTACAAATGGATTGGATCCAAAAGGTGTTATAGAAATGAGAAAATTAATAAATGAGTTGGCGATTAAGCATAAAAAAACTATTATAATATCTTCACATGTTCTACATGAAATAGAGATGATTTGTAATAAAGTCATAATTATAAAAAATGGAAAGCAGATTTTAGAGTCTGATATAAAAAGTATAACTACTAAAAAAGATTTATTTTTCATAAAAACTACAGGTATAGGAGAAGCAGCTAAAGTTTTAAATGAAAAAAAATATGTGAAAGTAAATAAAATAGAAAAAAATGGAATAATTGTTCAGGCGAATGAGTCTAGTATAGCATTAGTAATAAAAGAACTTGTAAACAAAAACATACCTATATATGAAGTATCAGTAAGCAATAAGTCTTTAGAGGATATATTTATAGAAGTGACAGGAGGGAATTAACAATGAGCAGTATAATAAAAAATGAATTTATAACTAATAAAAAATGGTCGTTGATATTGGCTAACATTTTAATACTAGCATCAACAGCAATTACTTATTTTGCAATTACAAAAATATCTAAGGATATATTTTTAAATGAATCAGAAATAATGTTAATGTTTTTTAAATCTACAATAAGCATAATACCTCCATTTATTACAATTTTAATTTCTAAAATTATAACTGAAGAGTTTAACAATGGTGGAATGAAAATATATCTTATAAATCCTATAAGTAGAAATGAAGTTCTAATAAGTAAACTAATTTTTATATGTATAAACGTGTTGATTACTATAATAATTCAAATAATAATAAGTTTTATAACTGCTTCTTTACTAACCCAAGTTCCAGAATTAGATATGATTATAGATATAATTTATAAATATTCAGTTACATTAATACCTATAATAGGATTAATTTCAATTTTATTTATACCAGCTCTTTTAATCAATAGTTCAAGACACACTATATCATTTGGCATTTTTATAATAATTGGATTTGATATATTATGTTCGTACTTTAGTCAATTGAAACCATACAGCATAACTTATATATTAAAAAATATTATAGATATGAATAGTAATATTGTTAATAATATTATAATAAGTTTAGTTTACTTTGTATTAGGCATGATAATTTCAAGTTATATTTTCAAAAACAAGGAGATAAGATAATCTATATATAAATTAAAAAATATAGTGTCATGACTTATATATTTCAGGAGGTCTTAATGTATAATATTTTAGTTGTGGATGATGAAAAAGAAATAGTAGAATTAATAGAACTTTATTTTAGAAATAATGATTACAAAATATTTAAGGCTTATGATGGCATTGAAGCTATTAATATTATAGATGAAAATGATATCAACTTAGCTATAGTGGATATAATGATGCCGAATTTAAATGGATATTCACTAATTCAAAATATAAGAACTAAGTTAAATATACCAATAATAGTTATTTCAGCAAAAGTTGAAGGATACGATAAAATATTAGCTTTAGATATGGGAGCGGACGATTATGTTACAAAACCATTTGATCCTTTAGAATTATTAGCTAGAGTTAATGCACAAATAAGAAGAGTTTATGGATATTCGAATGCACATGAAATTGATAAAAAAGTAATCGAAATTGGAGATTTAAAATTAGATTTAGAAGCTTTCAAGTTAACAAAACATGATAAAGAAATACAACTTACATCAACAGAATTAAAAATAGTTGAATTATTCATGAAAAATCCAGGCAAAGTTTTTACAAAAAAAAATTTATTTGAATCTGTGTGGGACGAAGTTTACATAGCTGAGGATAATGCTATAATGGTTCAAATAAGTAAGATAAGGGATAAAATTGAAGATAGTAGCAAAGAACCTAAATATATAAAAACTATAAGAGGGATAGGATATAAATTTGAAAGTAAATAAACATTAAAAATATTAACTGAAAATATGGAATTAGAATTGAAACCTTAGTAATAATAATTAAAAAATTTGAAAGGAAATATTGTTTTGAGAAAAGGAAAAAGTTTATATACTATATTTATAGTAAATTCAATATTAGCAACCTTTATATTTATAATTGGTATAATAATATTTCTTTACTTGCTTTTATTTGGAATAAGCACTGTTGCAAATAGTAAAGATTTAGAAACTAAAAAAAGTAATATAGACTATTTATTTAAGGAAAATTACAATGATATAAATATTAAAAAGGTATTGAATGAGGGGGGATGGATAGAAGAAGTTAAAAATGGGAAAGTAGTAAATGTAATAGGGGTAAAAAAAGATAAAACGGAGTTTTATTCAATTGAAGATTCTATAAACAAAAAAAATATAAACTATAAGTATGAAGCAAGAGCATATAAGCAAGACGATAAATTATATGTTGTAAAGATACCAGATTATAGTTATAAGCTTTTACATGAAATGTATGGAAGTAATAAAGCTAAAATATATATTTTTTTAAGTTTGTTTTTAACAATACTTATAGTATTTTTAATGTTTGTAGTATTATCTATAATATCAATAAAAAAAATATCTAGACCACTTAAAATTTTGGAAAATGAAATAAAAAAAATGAGTGAAGGATATTCAAATGTAAGCGTCAAGTTTAATTCATATAGAGAATTTAATAAAATAAAAGAATCATTTAATAGCACTGTTGATAAGCTTGAAAAATCTGAGATAGAAAGGAAAATAGCTGAAGACAGTAAAAAGAAAATTATAAGGGATATATCTCATGATTTAAAAACACCTATAACTTCAATATTAGGATACTCTAAGGCAATATCAGAAGGATTGGTAATAAATGAAGATGAGAAAAATATATATCTAGATTATATTTACAATAAGACTAAAAGAATTAATTATTTAGTTGATGAATTGTTTATTTTTTCAAAATTAGATAGCCCAGGTTATAAGCTAAATTTAGAAAAACATGATATAAGTGAATTTTTAAGAGAATTGATAGCTTTATATTATATAGACATAGAAGAACAAGGTTTTTTAATTGAAGTAAATATACCTGAAGAAAGTATATATTCTATTATAGATACTAAAGCATTGGAAAGAGCTTTAGGAAATATAATTATAAATGCAATAAAATATAATGAGTGTGGAACAACTATCACTATAGATTTAATAAACAGTGATAAATATGTAGATATAATTATAGTGGACAATGGATATGGAATTTCAGAAGATGTCATAGAAAATATATTTGAAGAATTTGTAAGAGCTGATAAAGCGCGTAAAACAGATGGAGGAAGTGGATTGGGGCTTGCTATAACTAAAAAAATTATTGAACTTCATAATGGAGAATTAGAATTATATAGCGAGAAAGATATAGGAACAAAGTTTTCTATAAGGTTAGATAGAATATAAAAATATATTTATATATACCAAGATATTCTATTTTTTAGTGACGTACTAATATATAATATAATTAAATCAGTATTAAAAAAGGAGAGTTAAATGATAGAAATTTGGAAAGTATTGGTAGGTTTAGTAGTTATATTGTTGGTTGGAATAACTTTTTCGATTGTTGAAAATAGAAAAAAAATAAAATATATAAAACTTAATATAATAAATAACTATGGAAAAACTATTAATTTAGACGAAGTTATGATAAAGATGAAAAATGTATCCAGTTACTTTAGAAACAAAAATGGAAAAAACGTAATTGATGATATAACTTGGAATGATTTAAATATGGATGATGTTTTTAAAAAAATAAATAATACACAATCTACAGCTGGACAAGAAGTATTATATGATATGTTAAGAACGCCATTATACAATCAAAAAATTCTAACAAAACGTGATAAAGTTATAGAATATTTCAAGAATAATGGAAAAGAAAGATACGAGATACAGTTTATTTTAGGAAAGCTAGGAAAAAGCAATGAAGTTTACATAACAAATTGCTTATTTAATAAAGAAGATAATAGTAAAAGCAAACTACTAAAATTTAGATTATTAGCATGGTTACCAGCAATTAGTTTATTACTATTATTTTTAAATCCAATATGTATAATACTAACTGTAGGCTTTGTAGTTTTAAATGTATTTATAAGTCAAAAAAATAAGGTTAAAAACTACGATGCAGACGGATTTAAGTATATGATAAAATTGATTAATGCAGCAAATAAGATAAAAGAAAAAAATATTTATGAAATAGATGAAAACATAAATTCTATAGACGCAAGTTTAAAGAAATTAAAAAATATTAAAAGAAAACGTGTAGGAATTCAAGAAAAAAGTATAATGAGTGATATGGATATATTTACAGAATACGCAAATTTAGTATTTTTAAGGGAATTAATAACTTATGAAAAAGTTAAAAATACAATAATAAAAAATAAAGAGGAATTAAAACATGTATATGAATATATAGGAACTATAGATGCATTGATTGCTATAGCTTCATTTAGGGAGAGTTTAGATTTCTATACAAAACCGTATTTAAAAATTTCAGAAAAAAAAGAAGATAATACTATAGAGTTTAAAGATATATATCATCCACTTGTAAAAAATCCAGTTTTGAACAATGGTAATTTTTCAAAAGGGGTACTAATCACTGGATCTAACGCCTCTGGAAAATCTACATTTATAAAAACTATAGCAATAAATGCTATAATGGCACAAACTATATATACTTGTTTTGCTAAAGAATATAAATCTTCATATTTTAATATATATACTTCTATGGCATTAAAAGATGATATACACAGTAGTGAAAGTTATTATATAGTGGAAATTAAATCTCTTAAGAGGATATTAGATCAAGTACATAATAGTATTCCATGCTTATGCTTTGTAGATGAGATTTTAAGGGGGACAAATACAGTTGAAAGAATAGCGTCTTCTTGTGAGGTTTTAAAAAACATAGGCAATGAAAATGCATTATGTTTTGCGGCTACACATGATGTAGAACTTACATATATGCTTGATGATATATTTGAAAACTATCATTTTGAAGAGTCTATAACTGATAATGATATAAAATTTGATTATAAGCTTCATGGTGGAAGGACACGAACTAGAAATGCTATAAAGTTATTAGAATTTATGGGTTACGATAAAAATTTAGTAGAAAACGCTAATTATAGAGCTAAAAAATTCTTGGATACTGGTAAATGGAAATAGCAAACACCTTATTAAATAATAAGGTGTTTT
The DNA here is from genome assembly GCF_001006285.1 of Paraclostridium benzoelyticum. GTDB lineage: Bacteria > Bacillota > Clostridia > Peptostreptococcales > Peptostreptococcaceae > Paraclostridium > Paraclostridium benzoelyticum. The sequence continues at coordinate 3,994 of NZ_LBBT01000227.1, read as the reverse complement.
TTTTATACAACAGATTAAATTTATATAAAAATTAAATTATATATTAGAATTGGGACGTTATATTCCATAGTATGTAGAAAATAATATTTAGGGGGAATTTTATGCACTCAAAGAGGGTAATATCTTTAGTTATGACATTAGGGTTATTAGCAGGTTCATTGACTTCAGTAAATGCATTAAATAATGAAAAACAAAATATACACATGTCACATAGAAGTATTAATGATAATAACGGAGGACCGGTAGATTTATCTATAGCTAATGAAGAAAAAATAATAGAAATGTTAAAAGAAGAATGTAAAATAGATAAAAGTGCAAGCTTTGAAGAATCAAATAGAGCTTTTAGAACCTACATGAATGAATTAGCAAAAAATAATAAAATTCAACATATAACTAAACAAGAAAATGAATTTAAATTAAAAGAAAAAAAGAATATAAAAAAACATAGCCAAAATCAGTACCAGGTAAAGAATAGTAATGAAGTTACAGAGGTAAATGTTTTGACTGTTTTGGTTGAATTCGATGATTATAAACATAGTGAGATAAAGCCAGATGAATCAAATATGTATTATGAAAACTATGGAAGAGATCATTTTGAAGATATGTTGTTTGGCGAAAATGGATATAAAGGACCTAATGGTGAAAATTTAGTGTCAATGAAGCAATATTATGAGCAACAATCAGGGGGGACTTTAAAAATAAATGGAGAAGTAACGGATTGGTATACTGTACCAGGAAGTGCAGCATCTTATGGAGCTCAGGAAGGTTCTAATAATGACATAAATGCAAGACAATTAATAAAAGATGGATTAATAGAGTTAGGTAAAGATAAAAACATAAATTTAAGTGATTTTGATAAAATAGATAGATATGATTTAGACGGAGATGGTAACTACAATGAACCAGATGGAATGATTGATTATTTGATGTTTATACATGCAGGTATGGGGCAAGAAGCTGGAGGAGGAAGTCTTGGAAGTGATGCAATATGGTCCCATAGATGGAATTTAGGAGGAATTTATCAAATAGAAGGAACACAAAGTGAAAATAGTTCAACAGGAAAATTTCTAGCGTATGACTATACTATAAATCCAGAAGATGGAGCTGGTGGAGTATTTTCTCATGAGTTTGGGCATGACTTAGGTATGCCAGATGAGTATGACACTCAGTATTCGAGTAGTTATAGTGAACCTATATCAAATTGGTCTTTGATGTCATCTGGAAGTTGGGCAGGAAAAGTACCAGGAACGGAGCCTACAGGGATAAGTCCATATAGCAAACAACTTATGCAAATTAAATACGGTGGAAATTGGCAAAAATCAACAGAGATAGATTATAAAGACTTAACACAAAAAGGTTTAACATTGGATTTGAAGCAAGCAAGTGAAACTGGTCAAACAGTAAAAGTAAATTTACCTGATTTAGAAACAGAAATAGTTAAACCATGTAGTGGTGAAAATGTGTATTGGGGTGGAAAAGGAAAAGATGGAGAGTCATTGAAAAGCTCAATGACAGCAGAAATTAATTTAAATAATACTAATAACCCACAGTTAAAATTTAAAACTTTATACGATATAGAAAAAGGATGGGATTTTGCAAGTATACAGGTTAGAGAAAAGGGCAGTCAAGATTGGAATTATATACAAGGTAACATAACTACTAAAGACCATGATCCAGGAGCGGAGATAGTCATTCCAAATGGAATAACAGGGAAATCTGATGGATGGGTAGATGCTATATTTGATTTAAGCCATTACAAAGGGAAAGATGTAGAAATAAAATTTGAATATCATACAGACAAATATACTTTTGGAAGTGGATTTTATGTAGATGATATAAGAATATTTGATGATAACAATGAATTATTCTTTGATAATGCAGAAGAAGTATCTAAATTCGAACTGAATGGATTTAACATTGATAAAGGTAAGATTTATTCTAAAAACTATTACTTAATAGAATGGAGAAATCATGAAGGCGTAGATAAAGGTTTAGCTGGAATAAACTCATTTGGGCAGATATATGGATATGACCCAGGTATGGTTGTATGGTATGTAAATGAATATTATACTGAAAACTGGACTGGAGTACATCCTGGAGGTGGATATTTATCAGTTGTAGATGCAGATCAAACAAATATACCTTGGCATTTTTATGATAAAGAAACTGAATCATCAATAGCTAGTAATAAATATCAAATGCATGATGCAGCATTTAGTTCTAAAAAAGGGAGTAAATTTTCTATAGATGCAGGAGCATCATATGGAAGAGTAGCTATAGACAAATATTCATCTTCAAATCCTAAGTTTAGCGATAATAAAGATTTTACTAATCAAGCAGCTCCAGAATTAGGTGTTAAGGTTCCGAAGTTAGGAATGGAGATAAAAATATTACATCAAGCAAAAGATAATAGTAGTGCTAAAATTAATATAAGTAAAAAATAAAATAAATACCCCTTATATCAAGTACTGATATGCTCCCTTTATAGTAGACAGTTAAAATAATAAAAACTGTTTCTATGAGGGGGCATATTTTTATAGATAAAATTTAAAAATAAAGGTAAATTTATAAAGTTGAATTACTACATTTTGGGCAAATAAAGCAAGAAGTTTTATTTTTTCAACAGAATTATCACCTTCCGTTATAGCTCATCTGTGAAAATCATAGAAAAAAATAAAAAAAATGAATGATTTTATAAAAAACGTTGCGTGCGCAACTAATATATATTATAATGAGTTTAAAATAAATACATTGGCATATGGAGGAGTAGAAATGAAAAAATATGAACCTCTTGGAGATTTAATATATTTTATATCAAAAGAACTAAAATCAAGAATGGATGAATCTTTAAAAGATAGAAATTTAGGACAAGGACAGTTATTAACATTAATGACGTTATTTAGACTAAAAGATAATGATGAAATTAATCAAGAAGAGCTAGCGAGGTTCATGGGAATCAACAAAGCTAATACAAGTAGAAATTTGAATAAATTAAAAGAAGGTGGATTTATAGTTATAAATCAAAGTAAAGAAGATCAAAGGAAAAAAAATATTGAACTTACAAACAAAGCTTTTGAAGAATTTTTATATTTAGAAATAATTATGAGAAAAATTCATAATGAAATGATATCTGGATTAGATTCATCTTCTTTGGATTGTACTCTATCTACATTGATAAAGATGAAAGAAAACTTATGCAATAAATAGGACTTAAATATTAGGAGGCAGATATGAAGATTAATATATTATATTTTTCAGGAACAGGAAATACACAATATGTAGGAGAGTATTTAGCTAAAAAACTAAAGAATGAAAAACATATAGTTAAAATTAATAGTATAGATGAAAACCCTACAGTTGATGCAGATGTAGATTTGCTTATAATTGGAGGACCAAATTATGCATCAAATGTACCTGAAAAACTTTTAAAATGGGTAGTTAAAAATGTACCTAAAAATAAATCTAATGCCATAGTTTACTGCACATCAGCAGGAACAGTTAATGCTCATGGAGTGGACTCATTAGAAAATAAATTGAAAAAAAAGGGATATAACATTGTTAGTAAAGAAACTTATACAATGCCTAGAAATTTTTATTTTGGAAAATATCCTCAAAATACAGACGATGAGATTCATCAAATATTAAATCAAACAAACTATCAGTTAGACCAGTTGTTAAATAATATAAAATTCAATAATTATAAGCATAAAAATAAATCAACAGATAGTATATTAAAACTAGATTTTTTTGCTAAGTTATTCAACTTAATAGCAAAATTTATAGGTAAAAGCTTCTCAGTAGATGATAGTTGTATAAAATGTGGTAAATGCATAAATAATTGCCCTAAAGCAAATATAAGTTATGATAAAAATAAAAAAGTGAAATTTGGATATGATTGTATGGCTTGTATGAGGTGTATACACAACTGTCCTAAACACTCAATAAGTTATAATAATAAAAAGTACGACCAATATAATTTAAATCAATACATGAA
>NZ_LBBT01000226.1 GCF_001006285.1 Paraclostridium benzoelyticum | reverse complement strand
GGTATTATAATAGAATATGTAATTTTTAATATAAAATTAAAGAGGTGAACGTACTTGATAAAAATAGGTGATTTCAACAAATTAAAAATAGCTAGAAAAGCTGATTTCGGTTTTTTCCTAGACGCGCAAACAGGAAATACTTCAGATGATATTTTCATGCATAGAAAATTTACAAATTATGAGGCTTTAATTCCTGGTGATGAGGTAAATGTATTTGTATATAGAGATTCTAAAGATAAATTAGCTGCTACTTTAAACCCTCCATTAGCTAAAGTTGGCGAAATAGGTTACTTTGAAGTTGTAGATGCTACTAAAATAGGTTACTTTATTAATATTGGACTTGAAAAAGATATTTTAGTTCCTTTTAGTTCAAAGCATTATGATCTAAAAAAAGGTGATAAATATTTATTTTATATATACTTAGATAAAACTGAAAGAATAGCTGCTACTACTAGAATAGAAGGTTACTTATCTACTGACTCTGAGTATAAAGTAGGAGATAATGTTACAGGTGTTGTTTATGGATTCCAAACTAACGATAGTGCGATGGTTTGTGTTGACAATAAATTTGAAGGAGTTATACTTCATAACGAATACTTTACAAAACTTAACATCGGAGACAAATTAAATTTAAATGTTATAAAAGTATACGAGGACGGTAAGCTAGGTCTTACTCCAAGACAAGGTAGAGAGCAAGAATTAAATGAGTTAGAAAGTAAAATCATAAACCATCTAAATAATGCTTCTAGAGGGTTCATACCTTTAAATGATAAATCTGATCCAGCTGATATCGCATCAGTATTTGGTTGTAGTAAGAAAAACTTCAAACGTACACTTGGAGTTCTTATGAAAAAAGGGTTAATATCTCAAGATGAAGAAGGAACTCGTCTAATATAAAGAAAGAGTATGGATACTGTACTGAGACCCAAAAGTTGGACTTTATACAGGAATGAAAATTCATTCCTGTATTTTTTGTTTTATGCAATTTTAGATTCATAGTCAATTCTATATTTAACAGGGCTACGCCAATTTAATTTTTCTTTAATTCTATTGTTATTATAGTAGTAAATATAATCTGTTATAGCTATCTCTAATTCATTAAAACTTTTATATATTTTTCCATAGTACATTTCCTGTTTCATTACTCCAAAGAAATTTTCCATAGGAGAATTATCAAGACACGTACCTTTTCTAGACATACTTT
>NZ_LBBT01000225.1 GCF_001006285.1 Paraclostridium benzoelyticum | reverse complement strand
ATTAATTTTGATATAATATATATAAGTATAAATTACTATATATATTATACAAATTTGAAAGGATGATAAAAAATGTTAGAATATAGATACGATACACAGTTATTAATCGAAGGAACTGATCTTAATGAAGATGCAATAAATGAATACTTTAATACTAATTTTAAAGGAGATTGTTTACTTGCTGTAGGTGATGAAGAACTTATCAAAATTCATTTCCACACAAATGAACCTTGGGAAGTATTAAAATACTGTTCAACTTTAGGAGAAATATATGATATTGTAATTGAAGACATGGAGCGTCAAGCAAAAGGATTACAAGGATAATATTTACCTAAATAAAAGGACTTAAACTCTAAATTAAAAGAGTTTAAGTCCTTTTGTGATTATTGTATTAAATAATTAAAAATATTATTTCTTATTTTTTTCTAATAAATTAAGTGATGCAAGTGAGGCTCCCGTTCCTTTTGCAACACATAACAAAGCATCTTCTGCGATGCTAACTTTTATATTAGTTTTCTCTTGTATTCTTTTATCTAACCCATTAAGAAGTGACCCTCCACCAGTCATGATTATTCCATTTTCATAAATATCTGATGATAATTCTGGTGGTGCTTTTTCTAATACTGAACATGCTGCTACTATTATTTGTTGTGTACATTTTTCAATTGCATCTTTTATTTCCGATGAATTAATTTGTATTTTACCAGGAAGTCTTGTAACTAAATTTATTCCACTTATGTCCATATACTTTTCTTCATCAATACATGCTGTTCCAATTTTTATTTTTATCTTTTCAGCTGTTAGTTCTCCTACAAGAAAATTATGCTGCTTTTTAATATATTCTATTATAGCCTCATCAAATTTGTCTCCGCCTATCTTTATTGACTCACTAACTACCGTACCACCTAAAGATATAATAGCTATATCTGCAGTACCTCCTCCTATATCTATAACCATACTTCCATTTGGACTCGAAATATCTATGCCTGCTCCAATAGCAGCTGCTATTGGCCCTTCAATTGTATAAACCTCTTTTGCCCCAGTATGTCTAACAGCCTCTTCTACAGCTATTTTTTCAACTCCAGTCACTCCAGTTGGTACACATACCATTACTCTTGGCATAAAAACCTTATTCATGCCTTTTTTATTTAATACTTTACCTATGAAGTAATTTAACATCTTTTCTGTAGTATCATAATCAGATATTACACCATTTTGTAATGGTCTTATAGATACTATATTGCTAGGAGTTTTTCCTATCATTTTATACGCTTCTGATCCCACTGCTAAAACAGATCCGGTATTTTTCTCTATAGCAACCACTGATGGTTCTGTTAATACTATTCCTTTTCCAGAAACAGATATCAATACATTAGCAGTTCCTAAATCTATACCTATATCATTGCTAGCCATTTTGCTCAACTCCTCTATATGTCTGGAATTCAATCTTATTATTTAAAATTTTTATTGGTTTTGAATTTTCACTCCAAATTATGTTATTTTATTTAATTTCTATACACTTATTAAAATTTTACTTATTAAATGTATAAAATATAGTATATTAT
>NZ_LBBT01000224.1 GCF_001006285.1 Paraclostridium benzoelyticum | reverse complement strand
TGCACTAACTCCTAACTCACTTTTTATAAGCCTAATTTACCTAGCATAGGATAGCGGAGCAACGGTTTTATCCTTCGCTTCATTAAACCTAAATACTTTATAACCGTAACCCAATTCCAATAATCTAAAAGTATATGTAAAATTAATAAACTTTAATTTCAAAATAAATATATAGTCCTAAATGTGAAGGTCCTATAAAATAACAATGAAAATAAATAACCTACAAAAACATACGAACAGGGCATTGGGCGAAGGGGAGTGAAGTGGTTCGCAGACGTAGTCGCTCAAATGGCAATCTAAAAAATGTACGAATATAGCGAGTGTCAAGATGCGAAAACTACATGATATGTAATATGATGTACATTGAGCTTGTTGTAAACGAGCATATGAGTGCTTTTTAGATTTTGTCAGAGGGGCACAGCCGTAGGCTAATCACTTAACCCTAAATAAAACTTTAATTCAAAGCTATTAGTATCAATTTCCATGAAACTTTCGATTAAAATATGGTTTTAAGTTAGGGATTGCAATGTAAATCCTTTTGAACGACTTATCTCAAAAGATTGAAATGAAAAGCCCGGTGGCGATAGCCAAACTTCCAAAGTGTTAAAATTATGTATAGCAGCAATAACAATATATATAAGTTTAAATTCTTAACTAGTAGACAATACTTCGAATATATAAGTAGTGATATTATTGGAAAAAGTAAAAGTTAAATCTAGAAAAAAGAGATACTCTTTTATAACTATAGATATGGCTATTAAAGGTGGTATTATTTCATTTATATTACTAAGCTTAGTTTTATTTATATAGGTTAATTTTAAAAAGACAGGTTATGGCTTTGAGCTATAATCTGTCTTTTTAATTTATCGGACCTAATATAACTAAACGTAAAGGGAAAGGTGGTGGGGGAGCAGAGAGCGCGGTGGGAGAAGTATGGCCAAGATGAAACGTAATAAATAGTAAGCACAAAAATAAAGCTACATATTAGCTCATATCCTAATAAAAAAATCCTATGTTATATGAGTTAATATGTAGATTCACTTCGTATGTCTTAGTTTTTATGTAGTGTAATCTTGGAACATACTGGGGCTGATTAACCGCAGGTTTAACAGCGTACAATTCTTTTTTAATTGTATAAGCTCATGCGTAGCATTTATTTATAAAAACTTTTTTCATCAATAATCTCACTCCTCTATAATTCCCAACTATCTTTTAGGACTTAATCGACCCATTTTACTACACTTAAGTTAAATTAATTTTTCAAAGGAGGAATGAAAATGCCAGATATGAAATTAGCTCCAAACGCTTCAGAAGTTGCTCAAATGTCAGCTTTAAGAATTAAATATGACTGTGGTTTAGGTGACAATGGAAGAACAATAGTTAAAACTAGAAGTTTTTCAAACGTTAAAAACGATGCAAAAGTAGTTGATGTTTACAACGTAGCTGAGATATTAAACGGTCTACAAAAACATGACGTACTATCTGTAGTAAAAATAGACAATACAGAATTAACACCAGCAAATTAATTTAAATAAGAAAGGGGATTAAAAAATGAGAAATATAGAAACTAGATTATTAATGGTTTTCTCTACAACTCTTGGAAGAAAAGTAAGCTTATTTGTATCAGATCCTAAAGAAGATATAACTGAAGCAGAAATAAAAGAGGCTATGGACCAAATAGTTGCTAAAAATGTATTTGCGCCTAGATTCGGAGAAGAACTTGAATCAGCAATAGAAGCAAAAGTAGTTCAAACTGCAACTACTGAATATGACTTAGTTATATAGTAACACATGGAACGTCTCTTTGAACTTCTGAGGGGCGTTCTAATCAATTTAAAAGTTTAATTGGAGGAATAAATCGATGGAACTAGATTTAATGGCTCTAGTGTCAAATTTAGGTTTCCCTGCTATCGTTACAATGTACTTGTTAATTAGAATAGAAGGTAAGCTTGAAAATTTGAGTACTAGTATAAATTCACTTAGTTCAAATATATATGAATTGAATAATAAGAAATAGTAAGAGTATCTGTTGAATTTTTTTCAAAAGATACTCTTTTTTGCTAGATATTTTTAAATGTGTCTTTGAAAATAAGTTGAATTTCTAAAGATATGATGTAATTATTAAAATATAAAACTTAAAAGGAGAATCTTTAATATGAGTATCAAATCTCTAGCTATTTTTGAAATATTAATAGGCTTTATTATAATAATTTTATCGGCTCTAAGGCTATTTGAAATAATCGAAATACCAATCATAATAATAAATTTATTATTTATAACTACGATGAGTGTACTAACATGGATTAATTATAAGAATAATAAAAAAGTATCAATGTTTATTGGAATTTTAATTATTTTTATTTTAATTGGTTTTATTATTTTATCAATGATAAAATAGCTTTTAAATTTCTACATAAAGTTAAAACCCTTAGGATCCAAATAACTGAATCCTAAGGGCTTTTTCCCTAGATATCCTTAAATGTACTTTTAGAATATAGTTTGATTAAAAAAATAATAAATAAGAGAGAATATTCTTGAAAAAATCCATATGGAAAACTATTCCAATTAAGTGTATTATATATATATTAAGAAAGGTGGTTTTTATTATGGAAAATTGGCAAAAAATACTTCTTGTTAGAGAGAAACCTATCAACTTAACTAAAGATTCAGTTAAAATTTTAAATTCATTTTATGCAATATGTACTCCTCTATTAAATGAGGATTCATTTACTTACAATATTGATACTAATACTTTACAAACTAAAAATACTACATATACTGTAGATTTTGGAGGGAATGGTATTTATATAAAAAAAGTAAGTCAAAGTAAAGAAGAATCTGTGTCATTTATAATAAACGAAGATATGAATTATGAATATAAATCTATAACTCGTAAGTGCTCTTATGAAAATGGACAATTACTATCTATGGATTTAGATTACAAGCAAATTCTTAATACTTTGATGAATTTATTAGTATAAATTCATTAAATTTATTTACCGACTAAAATCTATACAGATATTAGCATTGAATGATTTTGAAAAAATACAGCTGGTCTCAAAATTTAGGTTTAGGGAATAGTCATAATATAAAATGAGTGTACATATTTAAATTACTACATTTTAATAAGTACACTCGTTTTTATTTTTTGAAACTTTATTTTTTAAAGCTAGTCTTAAATTAATAGTTTTAAATTTTTAAATCCATTAACTTTATTTATTTAGTAATTTCAATGGTTGTATAGATTTGAGCGTTCTATTAAGAAACTATCAAAATACATAGAATTTCTATATTAAAAAATTATTCTGATACAAGTCTTATGGGACACTTCAAACCGTTGTAAACAGTGGTCAAAATCGTCTTAACGTACCATTTCCGCATTTTCCGTATTCTACCTCTATATAGTGATATATAGAAGTCGATGTATTTATCCATAAAAACATATGGAGCTACTGGGCAAGGACGTAGCTTAAAAAAATACATTCTCGCAAGAGTAAACAAAATAGGGATGTGAATAAGCGAGCGACGGTGTATACTGTCTATCACTATTTAGCATGCTTGGACCTATCATTGATTAACTATAGTTTAGTTTTTCGATGTATATGTCTAACTATGATTACTTCACTTCGCTCTAAGGTACCTGTCTATCTGACAGTACATTAGATGTCAGATAGTTTTTTAGTTTGAAATTAAGTGATTCGGTGATTAAATAAAAACACCTAAAAAGATATAGACCAATGGACGAATGTAGGAAACATGGTTTACCGTTTCTGAAGTAGTCCGCGGTAGCTATACATATATAATCCTGTATTCGAATATGGATAGAAATATCAATATTCAAGTAATCATAGTAAAATCAATGGGTTGAACAAACTTTGCGGCCAAATTGCAGAAGAAAGTATAAAAATAATTACAAGAAAATAGATTAAAAGAATATTACAAAGTAAGACATACTAGTTAATAAATGTTGAATTTGTTCAGCGTACAGAATATACTTAAAATATTAATAGTGTTGAATTATTGGTTTTATTCCGATAACACCTATAGCAACTAAAAAGTCAGATGGGAGAATGAGCTACAATGACTAAAAAAAATAATACACTGTCTCAAGCCAAAAGTGGAAAAAATGATGAGTTTTATACTCAGTATGAAGATATACAAAAAGAAATGAATGCTTATCTCGAATACAATGCAGATACATTTAGAGATAAAACCATTTTATTGCCATGTGACGATCCAGAATGGTCAAACTTCACAAGATTTTTTGCACAAAACTTTGATACATTTGGAATAAAGAAGCTAATAAGTACATCTTATGCAACAGATAGTAAAAATAAGTTCATTAAAGGAAATTATCAGTTCTCATTTGAAGATTTTTTAACTGATTATGAGAAAAAAAGCCCTAAATACGATGAAAGCAAAACATCATCAAGAGGAAAGATTTTTATTCTTGAAAGAAATTCAAAAAAATTAGGCCATATAGATTTAGATGATTTGGAATGGTCTTATCTTGACGGAGATGGGGATTTTCGCTCTGAAGAAGTAAAAGCATTAAGAGATGAAGCTGATATTATTATTACTAATCCACCGTTCAGTCTATTCCGAGAATTTCTTGCATGGGTTATAGAAGCTAATAAAAGTTTTATGATGATAGGAAATATCAACTGCATTACATATAAGGAAGTATTTCCTTTGATTAAGGATAATAAAGCGTGGCTTGGAAATGGAATGGGGAGATGGATTTCTGGTTTTATTGTTCCACAAAGATATAAGTTGTATGGAACAGAAACAAAAATAGATAATGGAAAACAAATTGTTGCAACTAATAATTGTCTTTGGTTGACTAATATTGAGCATGGGCGTAGACACCAGCCATTAAAATTAATGACAATGTCTGATAATATAAAGTTTAGTAAACACAAACAGATAAGGGAAAAAGGATATTTGAAATATGATTATTATAATGCTATAGAGGTTCCGTATACAGATTCAATTCCATCAGATTACGATGGTATGATGGGAGTACCTGTTACATTTTTAGATAAGTATAATCCTGATCAATTTGAAATACTTGGGTGTTCTTATTCTTACGGTGATCCAGGAGAACCATGGCATAAACCGGAAGATAGCTTTAATGTATGTGTTAATGGTGAAAATATATATAAAAGAATTTTTATTCGAAAGAAGGTGAATTAATGGATACAACTCTTCAAACCGAAATTACAGTATCTGATATTTGTAAGGGATTTGTATATAACGAATATGAAGGAAAGGGATTATTTGGTCTATCTGGAAAACTTGTAATTCAACCAGAATATCAGAGGAATTATATTTATGCTGATGGAAAGAAAGATGTTGCTGTTATTCATTCGCTTTTAAAAGGATATCCACTTGGACTAATTTATTTTGTAAAATTATCTAATGATAAATTTGAAGTTCTTGATGGACAACAGCGTATAACCAGTTTTGGTAGATTTGTAACTGGTAAGTTTCCTATTATTGGTGCAGATGGTGTTCCTCGTTATTTTAGCGGTCTTGCAGAAGATTTGAAAAAGAAAATTATGGATGCAAAACTAACCATTTATGAATGTCAAGGAACAGAATCTGAAATTAAGGAATGGTTTAGAACTATAAATATTGCAGGAGTTCCACTTAACGAACAGGAGTTATCAAATGCAATTCATTCAGGTCCTTTTGTTACGAAAGCAAAAGAAGAATTTAGTAATTCTCAGAATGCAAATGTTCAAAAATGGAGTGCATATATAAGTGGAGATGTAAAACGTCAAGATTATCTTAAAGCAGCTCTTGACTGGGTTTCAAAAGGAAATATTGACGATTATATGAGTAGACATAGATTTCATGATAATATCAATGAACTTAAAGCTTATTATACATCTGTAATTGATTGGGTATCAAGTGTATTTTCTTCCGTTGAAAGTGAAATGAGAGGGCGTCCTTGGGGAGAATATTATGAAAAATTCCATACTAAATCATATGATCCGCACGAGGTTGACGAAAAGTTGAAAGAACTTTATTCAGATTTTTATGTTAAAAATAAAAAAGGAATATATGAATATATCTTAGATGGATGCAGGGATACAAAACTTATTGATGTTAGAATATTTGATGCTGTTACAAAAAAAACAGTATATTCTAAGCAAACAGAAGATGCAAAAGCTTGTGGAAAATCGAATTGTCCATTATGTGCTTTAGGAAATGACAGCAATAAAGAGCGAATATATAAATTATCTGAAATGGATGCTGACCATGTTACTGCATGGAGCAATGGAGGAGCAACTGACATTTCAAATTGTACGATGCTTTGTAAGGTACATAATCGTGCTAAAGGAAATAAATAAAATAATACCTTAACGTACGATTTCCTCAAAAAAGAGCTCCATACCTAAAAGTAGGTTATGGAGCTCTTTTTTTAATTATTATTTTGTTAAAAACCTAAAATTTTATTTAGTTTTTAATAATACAATTAAATTTATAAAAAATCAAACTGATTATTTATTTTTTCGAATAATAGATCTAACATAACTTTCAGACATTCTATACTTACTAGCTAATTCCTTTACATTAAATCCATTGAACTCTTCTATAATCTCTCTATCACGAGCTTCTTTATATATCATCTTTTCAGTAGGAAAGTACACTGATGTTCCCCCAAATTCTTTAAATAAAGCCTTAACTCTATCTATTCCAATTTCTATAGCTATATTTTCAAATTGTGGAGGTAGGTCACTCATTTTTAAATCCATAAAATATCCTCCTATAAAAAGCTTAGTTATAATGATATTCTACATCACCCTACATTTTACCTACTCAAATCCATCTGTATAATAATTTTATTAATTAGTTACTATATTTTTCATTTAGAGATAAATATAATTCATCCTTATCTAAGGAAACATCATATTTATCATATCGTTTTAATATATCAACTACACTGTATCTATATGTAATTAAATCTCCTAGCATCATATTCTTATCTCTTTGAATATAATCAAAAAATTTTATAATAGACTCCTTATCTTCATACCTGTCTATTAATCTTAAATATTTATACCACTCTTTATCATAAACCAATTCATGTGCAAACTGAGTTATATTTACGGCGCCTCCTAATTTTATATTATTAAAATTCACTAGGACTCTATCTACTTTCATAACTGTAAACTTTAATAAAGATAAAAGACATTCTAAATCCTCTTTATCTCTTTGTTTACCATCCATACTAAAAATCCAATAAGCTCCTGCCACACTTATAATTGATCCTAAAAATGAACCCATAAACGATACTATATCTGGGGAACTTGTTAAAATTACAGTACTTAAACTTGATATAAATATACTTATGATAATTGGTACTAATAATAAATATAATTTCATCTTTACTCCTAACACTCTATTTTTACTTTCTATATTTTGAAATATCAATAACATCAGCTAAAACTTTATTTTCTTCCTCTTCATTTTCTTCCTTAGCTCTTCGTTTCTCTAGCCTTTCCATAAATACAGTTTTAGCCTTGTCCATCATTTCATTATCTACTATAACTCTTTCTAATGTTTGCTTATCTAAATAAGTATGTACTCCATTCCCTTCTATATCTGGTAATGCATACTCTACATAGTCCCACCATAATTCTTCATTACTTAAGTTATTATTATAATATTTAAAGTAATAGGTAATACTCCCACTTATTTTTAACCATAACTTTTTAGAATCCATATAAATCTATCCCCTTCCATCCTCCTTTTTTCATATAAAAGCGATACAGGACTAAAGTCCCCCAATACTAAGAGGACGTTTCGTTGCACCTTTTTTATTAAACCTTTTTACTATTCCAGTAACTTTTTACGGTTCTTATTGATTTTCCTAATTTTTCTGCAACTTCTTTTTGTTTAAATCCATTGTGTTTTAATTCTATTATATTTTTAATTAACTCCAGTTTTTCCTGTTCTCTTTTCGTTAATCCATTTTCATTTCTTCTCTTAGCTTTTTTCTTTTCTTTCTGTTCTTCTGCACTTCTTCTATACTTTTCTTTACCTGATATAATAGTCTTTAAATACTGCTGCTCATCTAAAGTTATATCTAATATTTGAATTAACTTTGTATTTGTATATTTATATAATTTATTTTCATATGCTTTTGTAGCTGATTTAGTATCTCTAATAACCTCATTCTTAGGTAGTGGATTTGTAAACATCGAGTTTAATTCTAATGCTCGTCTAAGTGCCTCTTCTGCATCCTCTGTAAAACATGCAGAATAATATCTATATAAAAATAAAATAACTTCTCTATGACCTTCTACATCATAATTTCTAAGCTCACAAATCTTTGATATATCCATTAATCTAGCATAATAAAGGCTGTATTCTGTAAAAAGACTTACCATCTTTTTAGGTCTACCCTTTGATTTAGTTTTCTTAGGGCTAATTTCTGGAAGATATTCTTCTTGAATTTCTCTTAATGAGTATTCATAATCGTATTCATCTACAACTTTTACAGATGTTCCACTCTTTGAATTCATAGTCCCAACAATTCTTAAAACCCTCGTTGGATCAAGTGCATTTGCATCTGCTCCAAACTCTTTTAAAGTATTAAATAAATATCTTTGAACTGCGTACCATAAAGGTAGTGCCATGCTTGGAACTGGCTTAATTAAAACTATGTAATAAAGACCTCTTCCACTATCTATTAAATAGTTTGGCCTCGGTATTTTATATCCGTATAAATCATGTTCTAAAAAATATTGAACTGCATCTTTAGTATATTTTGAATTATAACAATCTATATCAATATAAACTGCTCTAAGCTCTTTTATATTTTCAATTCTTCTTTGTGGCTTATAGAAAGTATTTTGAGATATATAATCATTTATTCCATTTACTATCTCTTCTGTTTTATCTAAAAGCTCCTCTTTCTTATAATGCCATTGACTGTAATTTGGATTTTTACTAGCAACAGTCATATATCCATTACTATTCCCATGTAATTTTTCTAAATGTTCTTTTGATTTATCTATATTAATTTCATCATCTATATTTAATTTGATTGCTTGCACTAAAAAAACTCCCCTCATTCCTCTGATAATACACCCGAAAGATAAGAGAAGTTATTAATTATATATATTGTCACTTATGTAGCCATGTGTTAAAATGACTATATAAAATAAAACTTGATGTATAAAAAATATACAAATAGCTTTATAATAAATATATAAAAACTCTCTATTAAGATTCTCTTATCTTTTTAGGGTTATTGATAAAAAAGTTAGAATTTCTGTTTGGCGACGGTGGTTCTAGCTTTTTTTATTATCCGATTATTATAGGTAAATTGTAACATATATTGAGCATTTAGTACACATTATAAGCCTTACTAGTCCTAAAAACATGTTTTTAGGACTTATTTGAATTTTTACATATTTTAGTATTTTAAATTTTAATTGAAATTATATTTTTCCTAACTTTTAGAGTATTTTTAAATTTTCAGAAACTTATTAACATTGCCTAAATTCGACATTTATGTTTCTTTATCTAATTGAGTTATATTTATTTTTTTGATTCATATTCCTTAACTCTTCTATAAAACGTATTACTTTTTAACTCTAAGATTTCCATAGCTTTAACAGCTGTAATTTCTCCTGCTTTCCATTCTTTATAAATTTCTTCGAATTTTTCTCCTGGATCTATTTTACGTCTACCAAATTTAATCCCTTTTTCTCTTGCTATTTTGATACCTTCTCTTTGTCTCTCTTTAGTTCTAAGCCTTTCATCCTCAGCCATATAACTTAAAAGTTGAAGTATTATATCTGATATTAAATTCTCTAGTCCGTTCATATCTTTATACTTTGTAGTATCTAAAAGTGGCATGTCCAAAATTACTATATCTACTTTTTTAACCTTAACTAATTCATTCCATTCATCTAATATCATCTGTTTGTTTCTTCCAAGCCTGTCTAATGATTTTATGTATAATACATCCCCTTCTCTAAGCATCCTTTTTAAAAGTTGATACTCAGGTCTTTTAAAATCTTTTCCACTTGCAACTTCCAGAAATATATACTCTTCTTCAATACCTATTTTTTTAGCTTCTACAATTTGTCTTTCTAATGTCTGGTCTTTTGTACTTATCCTTGCGTAAAAAAACTTTCTCATACCCTTTTATCCTTTCAAGTGTCATTTTCTATTTCAATAAGTGTACTATCATTTTGAAATGTTGCAAATAGAAATTTGTCGAATTTTTGAATATATAAAAATAAAAAAAGAACTCCCTTTCAAAAGGTAGACTTTTTGAAAGGTAAATTTTATAGTTCTTGCGTGAATGGTAGTTTTTTAGGTATAAATGGTATGCTTTCAAATAATCAGTTTAAATATATATAAATAATAAAAAAATGAAGAACTATTGCTCTTCATTTTTTTACTTAATCTTAAATTATATTATAACTACATAATATTTCTTATTGTTTCAATCTCTTCTATCGTTAAATCTGTAAGATCTCTTATAGTTTCGTTATCCATTCCCTTTAATATAGCTTTTTTGGCTATTTCTATAGCTTTCTTTTTTTCACCAACTTCTTTTCCTTCTTCAATAAGGCTCTTTCCTAATTCAGTCACTCTAAGTTCCTCCTTTACCTTTTCTAAATCTTTACCACTTAAAAATTTATTAGCAAAAGCATATAAAATAGATTCCATATCTCTTTTATATGGACTAGTTATTTCTTTACTTAACTTTATAGCCTTTAATATCTTTTCGCTTTTATCCATTTTTCCACCCATAACTGGTGTAAATGTAAGTTTTATAATATCTTGTTTATCTATATCATTCCCACAAGATAACTTCTCTATTATTTCATCAAATACTTTATCTCCATCTTCATTAATCATAGATATAGCATTTACCTTATAAGTATTCATACCGCAATTATATTCACTAACAGGATTTTTTATATCGCCTGAGTAAACAACATATGTAGTAACCTTCTTTTTAGTTTGATAATTAAGCAGCGCTTCATAAGTTCTAAATCTCATTAAGTCATCTACACCCTTGTTAGTAGTTTGAAACTCAAAATGTATGTAACTATCATCTTCCATTAAGAAAGTATAATCCATATACATATTCTTACTGTCTAAAACAACTAATTCAGTTGGACCAATATCTTTTACTTTTTTATCTATTCCAAAGAACTTAAGACCTTCTTCTGCAAAAATATCCATTGCTCTTTTCATTATAAAATCTTCATAATTTGGCTTTTTCATTAGTTCACCGCCTTTAATTAATTATATCACCTTATTTCTTAAAATACCTACCAAAACATGTCCATTTCTTTCTTATGAGCTACATCTTCTTTTTCTTCTAACTTATATTCAAGAATTTTATTATCCAATGTTCCTTTGAAAAACTTGTATGAACTAACTTTAATAATTTCTACATCATCTCTCTCCAGAGTTATAGATACTGCATCATCAAAAGCTTTTTCCATGTATTCGTTTTTAAAATCAATATTTCTAAAATCCTTCTTAAAACTTCTTAAAGTCCCCTTAGTAAATATATCTTCATCTGGAACTAAAAACTCAAATTCACTAATTTTATCATTATCTACATTGTCACTAGAAATAGCATAGTTTGATTTAGATGTTCTCTCTTCTTTATTATCAAAAACAGCATTATCATTAGTAACTTCAACTTCTTTAACTACTAAAGTTGGTATTTTAGCCACAATATCTTCATTAGTAAAATACTTTCTCTTGTCCAAATCTTTAACGTAAAAGTCAATAGAATCAACTTTTCTACCAACTTTATTTTCCTTAAAATCTATCTCAAAATATCCCGTTTCATTAAGTTCTTTTATAGCAGGAAGAATAACTCTTCTTTTAAAATTTCCGTATTCAGGATAACTTTCATCTAATTGAAGATACATTTTTAAATCCTCTAAACTATAATTTATTACTGATTTTGTTCCACTCCAAAGTCTAAGAAGATCATATAATCTTTGCGAATAATAATTTTTCATGCTAAATAATGCTGCTAAATTAGCTGGAGTGTATCCTGTTTGCAAGTAATTATTTAATAAATCATAAATTTTTTCAGATGCTTCAATTTTAAAAATTTTCCTCTCATCATCATATGTAAAACCATTTAAAAATCCATACTCTCCCCAAATAATTCCTTTTTTATTTTCTTTTTCTTCCATAAAAAATATACTTTTCTTTCTTAATGAACTTAAAGATTTAGAAATATTCTTTATAGTCTTATCTTTTGCATGTTTAATTATTTGCTTAAATTCATCATGTGATATCTCACAACTTAAAACTCCGTTACTTTCCTTTTGAAGTTTATACATCATAAGTAAAAAAATTCTATTTTCAACTAGTGTTAAACTATATTTGGCTTGAATAAGTAAATTGTTTTTCATCAATATTTTAGGATTTTGAATATCTCTATAATCATTCATATTAATACCTCTTTATATAATGTTTATATTAACTATAAATTTACGTTTTAAAAATGTCAACTTAAATTAATTGACATTTTTATCAATTCCAAAGTGACATATTAAAATTCCAACCTGACATTTTAAAGTTCCAAAGTGACACATTTAAAATTCCAATCTGACATTTTAAAGTTCCAAAGTGACATATTAAAATTCCAATCTGACATTTTTACTGCTTTAAATCGCAGTATTTCCAAAGCTTTAAGCTATGTCTAAATACTTTAAATACTATTAAATAATTCTTTTAAATACAGTAAAGACTAGTAAAGGTAATTTTTCTGTTCTAATCTGTCCTATTTTCAAACACAATACTTTATTTATAACTATAAAATGTGCAACAAAAAATTCACTTCGTTTGAGCGACTATGTCTGCGAATCATTTCATGTCGCTCAAATTTCATGTCGTCAACGTCCACTCGGTAAACTCGTGTCCCGTTACTTAAACGACTTAGTCCGTTGCGCAAAAAAGACACATATTCTTATGTGCCTTTTATTAATATAAAGATATAGCATTTTTAAAACTTTCAAATTCCCTTTTCATTTTTTCTAAATCTACATTATCTCCAACATTTTCTATAAACTTAAAATCTAGAAGTAAATTTATATTATTGTTTAAATCCTCTCTTGTCCACCCCTTAGGCTCCATAAGCTCATATATATACTTTATATCTATTCCATCTTCAAAATTCGATATAAGGGCATATACAAGTCTATTATCTATATTTAATACATTAACTAAGCTATCATTTACCATAACAACATTATTAATGTTTTTATACATTAAATCTATTCTGATATTTTTAACTACCATATAATCACCCTTTTCAATATTTAATTTTAATTCATAACTCTTCTTATAAGGTCAATTTCCTCAATAGATAAGTCCGTAAGATCTCTTATAGTTTCATTATCCATTCCCTTTAAAATTGCCTTCTTTACTATCTCTATAGCTTTTTCTTTTTTTCCTTCATCTATTAAACTTTTCCCTAACTCAGTCACTTTAATTTCTTCCTTTACTCTTTCTAAATCTTTTTCACTTAAAAAATTATTTATTATCTAAATTTTTAACATCTAATATTCGTATATTAATTAAGGTTTTTTATTTTATATCATCATAAAACTTAATATATTGATTTAATATGTAATTCAATAACTCTTGTTGAGTTACTCCACTTTCTTTTAAGTCCTCTGCTATTCTTTCGAATCCTTTTTGTACTTCTACATCAAGCTTCAAAGTCTTAGCTCTATAATCCCTTTTCCCTTGCTTAAAATTATATATTTCTTTTACTATATCTTCTTTAGTCTCCATATTACTTTCGGTAATATCTTTGTAATATTCGTTTGATCCATCTAATAAAGCTTTTATTCTATCCGCATTATCCATTAAATATGTTAATCTATCTTTTTGATTATTTGTTATCTCTAAATTAGTTGTAATATTGTTTATTACTGGAATATTATTGCTTGTCTCCGGGGTAGTTTTCGTATTACTTTCTGTAATATTACTGTAATATTTCTTTTGTTCCCTCGCTTCAACCTCAGTGTTTTCAATTACATATTGCTTTTTACTCTGGCTATATTTATATCCAGCTTTACTAAAGTTTTTACTTATAGTTTTTCTAGAAATTCCTATTTCTTCAGAAAATGAAGTTAATGTTTTTCCTTCTTTTAAGATGTTATTTACGTATTCTATTTGCTCGAATATCTCTATATTTTTAAATTGTTCTTTATTCAAGTTTTCACCTCCTGTAAATATTACTTATTGTAATATTATATATTACTTCTATATGTCTTTCTCTATGTTTTTTATAATAATATAAATTTATAAAAAACTTTTTAATAATTATAATAGCTATGATCATATAGTTTTTAATTTATAAATACATAGGAAAAGAGTTGAAGTAGGATAAAAAAACTCCTACCTCAACTCTCTACATTTAAATATTATACGGTCAATCTCATGGGTCAATTCTGACCTCACAGCTTGAAGTAAAAAGCACTTCAAACTGTGAGGCCAGAAATACAAATATCTATATTTTATTTTTCCAATAGATACTAATAATTTAATTTCTTTAGAATTAATTTAATTAGCTTTTCAATATTACTTTTTGTAATATTTTCGTATTACTACTTGTAATATATGATATTACTTTTATATTACCATACATGTACCTATTGATATAACTGTATCTTATCATTTTTATGGAGTTTGGCTTTCGCCACCGCGCTTTACGCTACAATCTTTTTAGTAAAAAACACTAAAAAGGATTTTCACTTCAATCGCTAACTCAAAATCATCGTTTCATCGCAATTTATATAGATTTTAAAATTATATTGGTTTAAACTTTTTTACTTGTATATGACCTTACGGTCGTGCCCCTCTGACAAATCCTTAAAAGCACTTACACATCTCCGCCGATAACATATTTCACATACATAATATTACATATCATGTATGTTCATATCTTATAGCTCCATGTGTTCGTAACTTTTTAAGGATAGCCATTCACTGCCCATTCTCCCAATGCCTTAACCTAATGTTTGTATTGCATACTTCCAATGCAACTTATACGCCCTTCACATTTTGTATAACCAGCTAAATATGTTAATTTTAATTTATATATTTAATAATACTAATAGTAAAATCAACTTGGTTACGGTATTAAACTACTTTCGTGGCATCACGCATTGGATAAAACCATTGCTCCGCTATCCAATGCTAGTGCTATAATAACTTTTAAAAAGTAATTTATTAATAAAAAAAGATACTTAATTATCTTTTAAGTATCTTTTTTATTAACTTTATACCAACATAACAAATTAAAATTACTATTAAACTAGACACTATTAAATTACTCCATGATAAACTTATAAGTGGCTTCAATTCCATTTTTACTCCCCCTAGTTTTAAAATACAAAAAAATGTCAATTACACATTTTCTAAATCATTATAGCATACTCAATAGTTTTTCTGATTCACGCTAAAAAGAGTTTCATATATATTTGAATTTAAATTATATAAGCATCCCCAAATCCCTTTTCTTTAGCTAGTTTAATTTGATTTAAAGCATTATTTTTATCTCTATAAGCTCCAATACAAACCTTATACAAAATATCATTTATAGGTGCTTCTAATTCAAATAACTTAATTAAATTATTTCTAATGGCTAAAGCTATAGCTTTAATGTTATTACTATCTTTTAAAGCTTTTTCTCCTTCAATGTTAGATATAAAGTCAACCTCAACTAAAGCTGCAGGCATCTTAGTATGTTTTAAAACTGAAAGCTCCTTACTTAACTTAATTCCTCTATTCCTTATATTAAATAGCTTTGAAATATCTTCACAAAGTCCATTTGAAAAATCATCTAATTTCTTAATTCCCATTGAATACTCCCAAACTTCAACTCCCCTAACACTTTTATCAGAAGCCGAGTTTATATGAATAGATAAAAAGTAATCTGCTCCAAATTCATTTGCTATTCTGGCTCTTTCTCTAAGTGGAATAAACTTATCTGATAATCTTGTAAATTTAATATCTACATCTAATCCTTTTAAATTCTCATTAAGTTCCTTTCCTATAGCTAAAACAACATTTGCTTCATAAGTTCCAGCTTGTCCAATTGCTCCTGGATCACTTGCTCCATGACCTAAATCAATAACTAATTTTTTCATAAAATCCCCCCTATTAATTCTCAAATTTTTATATCACCTTAATAATTTAATTATAGGGTTTGATATTAATTGAATAAACCAAACTACTGCAATATCTCAATTTTAAAGAAATATAGTTGAAATAAAAAATCTAGAAATAAATAAAACACCTATTAAATAGGTGCTTATTTAAATACTAATGTATCTACTATTGTACAAGGATTACTTGTTTTAGTTATTATTGTTTTTCCCTTTAAATCACTTTCTATTTCTTCAAGTTCAAAAGCTATTCTTCCCTCTGAAATTTTATCATCTCCATAGCCTAAAATTTTATAAACTTCTAAAATTTCACCTCTATATACTGAAATTACTGTATCTTGGTTATATAGTCTACTTGGATTTATTCTCCATGCTCTACTTGTTCTTTCTTTTAATCCATCTCTTGTTGTTGGAACTTTATTTACTTTTATTAGTACCATATACATTTACCCCCTATTTACTTTCAATTTACTTTATATTTACTATGATATACTTTTATCTTACTTTAATCATTAATATAAATTTA
This sequence comes from Paraclostridium benzoelyticum, assembly GCF_001006285.1. Lineage (GTDB taxonomy): Bacteria > Bacillota > Clostridia > Peptostreptococcales > Peptostreptococcaceae > Paraclostridium > Paraclostridium benzoelyticum. The sequence continues at coordinate 3 of NZ_LBBT01000224.1, read as the reverse complement.
TTA
>NZ_LBBT01000223.1 GCF_001006285.1 Paraclostridium benzoelyticum | reverse complement strand
ATTTTTACAAAAAATATATTTGGAATAAATACATAATTTAAAATGAACAATAATTAAAATAATATGACTAACTAAGAATTTTATGTATAATAATACTTAGGACAATATATAGTAAGGAGAAATAAGATGACAGAAGGTAGTAACGCAAAATTAATAGAAAAAATAATAGTAGAAAAAGACTTAAAAGTATGCTTAAAAGATGAAGATAACTATATAGAGATACCTAAAGATATTTTACATAATAACGAAATGGATATTTGCGATATAAATGATTTTATAAGGATATCACAAAATATAGAAAAACTTAAAAATAATATTATTAAATTGTTATTTGAAAAAGAAAGTTGTGTAAGTATTCATTCGATAGGAACTTTATTATTAAATATAAAATCAGAAGAAAAGATAGAAGATTTTCAAAAATATATTGATATAGATATAAATATTTTAGAAGAATTTACAGAGGAT
>NZ_LBBT01000222.1 GCF_001006285.1 Paraclostridium benzoelyticum | reverse complement strand
ATATATTTAATTAAATTACAAAAAATGATTTGATAAGAAATTTTAGTTGACATAAATCATATATTGAAATAAAATTACTTTAAACAATTTCAAATCTTTTAAAAAGACGTTGAAAGGAAGAGTATATATAGGAAGTAGTCAAGAGCGAGTTGGTTATGGTGTGAGTCCAATACGAAGCCTATATTGAAGAACATCCTGGAGTTGCTAACCGAAATTTTAAAGAGTAGGCTTAGACGGAACCAAACCGTTATCAAGTTGGAACGCACTAAGATTTATCTTGCTGCGTTATTTGAGAGAACTTGATAATATATTCAGGTTAATCAGGGTGGTACCGCGGAGATATAAACTTTCGTCCCTATATTTTATATAGAGATGAGAGTTTTTTTTATGCAATAAATAGTGATGGCCACACTATAAGTTAAAATGTATGACGTCATACTCTCAAAAATAAAAAATAAAAGGAGAGTATTAATATGAGTTTAATAATACCAAAAGGATATACATCAAAATTAGAAGTAATTCAGACACAACAAGCTATAAAAGACTTAAAAGATTTTTTTGAAAGTAGACTAGGAGAAACATTAAAACTTACAAGAGTATCCTCACCATTATTTGTTCTACCCGAGACAGGAACAAATGACAACTTAAATGGAACTGAAAAGGCTGTAAGCTTTGAAGTTCCGGACATAAAGAAAAATGCAGAAATAGTTCACTCTTTAGCTAAATGGAAGAGAATGGCTTTAAAAAAATATGGATTTTCAATAGGAAGAGGATTATATACAGATATGAATGCTATTAGAAAAGATGAAGAACTAGATAACATTCATTCAATATATGTTGACCAATGGGATTGGGAATTAATAATAGATAAAAAAGAAAGAACCATAGATACTTTAAAAGGTATTGTGAAAAATATTTACTCAGTTTTTAAAGAAACTGAAGAACATGTAAGTAGTATATATCCAGAAATACAAAAAACTTTACCTGAAGAAATTACTTTTATAACATCTCAAGAACTGTTAGATATGTATCCGAGTTTAACACCAAAAGAAAGAGAAGATAAAATTGTAAAAGAAAAAGGCGCTGTGTTTTTAATGCAAATAGGGAAAGTATTATCTACAGGAGACAAACATGATGGAAGAAGTCCAGATTATGACGATTGGGAATTAAATGGAGATATATTATTTTACAACCCAGTTTTAGATAACGCTATAGAACTTTCATCTATGGGGATAAGAGTAGACGAAAAAAGTTTAGAAAAACAATTAAAGTTAGCTAAATGTGAAGATAGAAAAGAATTAGATTATCATAAATCTCTTTTAAAAGGAGAATTACCATACACTATAGGTGGAGGAATTGGTCAATCTAGAATCTGTATGTACTTTCTAAATAAAGCCCATATAGGTGAAGTTCAAGTAGGTATATGGCCGAAAGATATGATAAAAAAATGTGAGAAATCTGGTATCAACTTATTGTAAAAATTGTATGTTTAAGAAAAATGCTCTATGAGTTATAATAGTTTTAAGTTATAACTTTAGGGGTGATAATTATGAAAGTATTAATGAGAATTATAGATATACTTTTAGATATATTAAAAAAAATTTTAGTAAGATTTAAAGACGCTAAGTTTGGAATTATGTTTATAATTAACCTATTTAAATTACCTGACTTTTTTACAGATAAAGAGGTTAATATAATAAGTAAAACTAAAGTTACATCTGCAATTTTTATAGCTATAACATATCTTGTATCGGGAATAGACTTTATTCCAGAGATGATAACTGGAGTATTTGGTTTTGTAGATGATTTATTTGTACTGTTATGGAGTTTAGGTATAATTAGTGAAGAAATAGAAAAATATAAAAAATTAAAAAAAGAAAACTATGACCCAAATATAATTGAGGGAGTAGATTTTTCAATAAAAGATGAAGAGTAGATTCCTACTCTTCATTTTTAAGTATATCTTTTAAAGACTCTATCAATAAAACATTATCATCATGATTTAAAGTACAAATTCTAAAGAAGTATTCATCTAAACCTTCAAAAGAATTACAATCTCTTATTATGAATTTCTTTTCAATTAGAATTTCTCTTAACTTTGATGCTGTTATTTTTTTTGTTTTAATTTGGCTAAGTATAAAGTTACCATCACTATGATACACTTCCAAGTCTTCAATCGAAGAAAGTTCTCTCAATAAAAATTCTCGTTCGCATTTCAACACAGAACTAGAAGTATCTATAAAGTCTGAATCAGTAAACATAACTTCACCCATTATAGATGCTAATGTATTTATGTTCCAAAGGTCTATATGATTTATAATTGAATCTTGTATTTGAGGATTACATGTAAGCCCGTATCCAAGTCTTATGCCAGGAGTACCGAAAAATTTAGAGGTACCTCTTATTACAAATAACTTGCTAAAATTATCTACCAAATGTGTAGAAGAATAAGTTTGTGTATCTGTAAACTCAATGTATGTTTCATCAACCATTAAAAAGGCACTTGTATTTTCTAATATTTTTTTTATTTCATTTTTACTAAATGCAAATCCAGTTGGATTGTTTGGGTTGCAAATAACAACTAAATCACACTTATTTATGTTTATGTAATCTATAAACTCATCTACATCTACTTTGAACTTCTTTTCTTTTTTTGAAAAGAATTTATATATATCACACTTTACCTTTTTTAACTCTTTCTCATATTCAGAATAAGATGGAGATAATAAAACTGATTTTTTTGGATTAACTATTTCTATAAATGACGAAATAAGTTCAGTTGCACCACTTCCTAATACTATATTTTTTATATTACAATTACAATATTCTGATATTGAATTCTTTAGGTTATAGTAGTTTGGGTCAGGATATATAGATACCATATCTATATTATCTATAATAGCTTTTTTACCTAAACTAGAAGAGCCTAATGGATTTATATTTGAACTAAAATCTTTTAATTCATTTTTATTTAAACCTAATTTATTTGATAGGTCGTATAAGTTAGCACCATGATTTGTACTCATTTTAATAGTCCTCCTAAAATATTGATTACAATAATAATTATATATAATAATTTGCATATAATATATAACTAATACGTAAAAAATAAAAATATATGAAGGGAATAATAAGGATAAGAAATAAACACGAATTATTATTAAATAAAATAAAAAAATATTCACAAACTATTTAAAGTATATGTTATAATGATATATATTAATATACGGTAAATTGGAGGTACAATTATGTACAAGGTTACAGGTGTAATGATAAGTGAAGAAGAGATATTAACAAAAGTTAAAGAGCTAGGAAAAAGAATAGAGGAAGATTTTAAAGGACAAGAATTATTAGTAGTAGGTATACTTAAAGGTGCGAGTGTATTTGTTGCTGATTTAATAAGAAATATAAACTTAGATGTTAATATAGATTTTATGAGTGTATCAAGCTATGGAAGCTCAACAGAATCTTCAGGAACAGTTAAAATATTAAAAGACTTAGATGTAGATATAGAGGGTAAAAATGTTTTAATAGTTGAAGATATAATAGATAGCGGATTAACATTAAGCAATTTAGTGGCAGCATTAAAAACTAGAAATCCAAAATCTTTAAAATTATGTACGTTATTAGACAAGCCACAAAGAAGAAAAGTTGATATGCATGTTGACTATGTGGGATTTGTTATAGAAGACAAGTTCATAGTTGGATATGGAATTGACTATGCAGAAAAATATAGAAACTTACCATATATAGGAATAGTAGGAGAGTAATCTTCTACTATTATTTTTTTAAAATATATTTTAAATAATTAAGATTGATTGTATAATAAAATTATAAATAGAACTTAATTATAAAATAAGGGGGATATGAATATGTACTATATAGGTGTAGACATAGGTGGTACAGGAGTACAAGCTGGTGTAGTAGATGAAAACGGGCAAATTCTTTTTAGAAAAGAATGTCCAACGGATGTTTTAAGTGGATTTGAAAAAATAATGGAAGATATTAATAAACTCGTAAGAAACATGTTAGAGGAAAACGGTGTTCAAATTTCAGAGATTAAGTCAATTGGATTTGGGGTTCCTAGCTTTATAAATAAAAAGGGGCAAGTGACATGTGTTAACTTAGGTTGGAAGGAAGAAGACTTCATAAACACTTTAAAATCTAAGTTTCCAGAAACAAATGTATATGCTGAAAATGATGCTACAGTTGCAGCTTTGGCAGAAGCTAAAGCTGGAAGTATGAAAGGTTGCGATGTAGGAGTTATGTATACTCTGGGAACTGGAGTAGGTGGAGGAATAATAATAAATGGGAAAGTTTTCAATGGAGCACATAATATGGGGTCTGAAATTGGTCACGTTATAGTAGACACTAATTATTTTGATTGTAACTGTGGAAACAATGGATGCTTAGAAACTTTTTGTTCAGCTACAGCTATTATAAAGTATGCTAAAAAATTAATAGAAGAAGGCAATGATAGTAAAATACTAGAATTAGCTAATAACAATATAGAGAACATAAATGCTAAAAATGTATTTGATGCATATAGATTAAACGATAAAGTTGCTATTGAAACTATAAACAGATTCAAAGAGTATTTAGCGAAAGCTATTGCAGGTATGATAAATACATTAGATCCAGAAGTTATATCTTTAGGTGGAGGAGTATCAAGAGCTGGAGATATAATATTAGATGGATTAGATGAATTAGTTAGAAAGTATATAATTTATAAAAATGAAGACTTCGCAGATATTGTAATAGCAACGTTAGGTGCAGATGCAGGTATAGTTGGGGCAGCATTTTTAAGCTAAAATTTTATAATAAATATATTAATGATTTTGAGAAGTTTAGTACTTCTCTTTTTTTTGCTCAAATATATTTAAATTACACAAAAAATTATAATAAAGTACAAGTTACCTACGTAAAATTAAGTATAAACACAAGTATTTAAACAATTACATAAAAAAATCTAAGGGGGATGATATTATGCCAAATATAGTTTTAACAAGAATTGATAATAGACTTATTCACGGGCAAGTAGCTACTATGTGGTCTTCTAGTGTTGGAGCTAATTTATTATTAGTAGCAAATGATGAAGTATCAAAAAATGAATTTAGACAGGGATTAATGGATATGGCAGCTCCAAGCTTTGCTCAAACAAGATATTTTTCTATAGAAAAAACAATAAATATAATAAATAGAGCTAGTGAATCTCAGCATATCGCTATAATTTGTGAAACTCCACAAGATGTTTTAAAACTTGTTGAGGGAGGTGTTCCTATAAAAAAAGTAAATATAGGGAATATGCATATGGCTCAAGGTAAAAGACAAGTTTCTAAAGCAGTTTGTATAGATGATAATGATGTAGACGCATTTAAAAAACTTAAAGCATTAGGTGTAGAGCTAGAAATCAGAAGAGTTCCTAGTGAATCTGCTGAAAGTATAGATGAATTATTCAAATAAGAAAGGGGTAAAGTCATGGAATTAGGTTTTATGCAGATTGTTCTTATACTAATTGTAACTTTTATAGCTGCCATTGACCAATTTAACTTTTTAGAGTCTTTATATAGACCTATAGTTATGGGTCCGATAGTTGGGGCTATAATGGGAGATTTAAACACAGGACTTATAGTTGGTGGATCATATGAACTTATGATGATAGGAGCTATGCCAGTTGGAGGAGCACAACCTCCAAATGCAGTTATAGGTGGAATTATGGCTACTGTATTTGCAATCACATCAGGACTAGACACTAGTGCAGCATTACCACTTGCAATACCATTTGCATTATTAGGTCAATATGCAGTAACAGCTCTATTTACAGTAATGTCTCCGTTAATGGGATTATGCGATAAAGCAGCTAATGAAGCTAATCCAAAGGGAATAGATAAAGTAAACTATATGGCTATGGCAATATTAGGAATATCATTTGCATTAATTGTTTTAGCTGGATTATTAGCAGGGCAAGCAATAGGAGACACACTGACTAGAGTTTTACCAGAACAAGTTTGGACTGGATTAACTGCAGCAGGAAAAATGATGCCTGCACTAGGATTTGCAATGCTACTTAAAGTTATGTTAAGCAAAGATTACGCTATATTTATGATGTTAGGGTTTGTATTAGTTGCATATTTAAATTTACCGCTTTTAGCATTAGCTATAGTAGGGTTAGTAGTTGCTATATACGACTTTAATATTAGTATAAAAACTAAAAATGTCGGAGGAGGTATGAGTGATGGCATCTAGTATAGAAAAAAAATCAATAATTCATACTGAGTATATAGACAGAAGTGAAGGTGAAACATTAGATAAGAAGACTTTAAATAAAATGGCTTTTAGATCTATGTTTTTACAGGCATCATTTAACTATGAAAGGATGCAAGCTGGAGGATGGTTATACTCTATACTACCAGGGCTTAAAAAGATACACAAAAACAAAGATGACTTAGCAACTTCTATGAAACACAATTTAGAATTTTTTAATTGTCATCCATTTTTAATAACTTTTGTTATGGGAATTATATTATCTTTAGAACAAAAAAAATCAGATGTGCAAACTATACGATCTTTAAGAGTTGCAGCTATGGGGCCTTTAGGTGGAATAGGAGATGCGATATTCTGGTTTACATTACTTCCAATTGCGGCAGGAGTTGGAGCAAACTTAGCACTTCAAGGAAGTATAGCTGGACCTATAGTTTTCTTATTAATGTTTAATATTGTTCATTTAGGGTTAAGATTTTGGCTAATGCATTGGTCGTATAAAGCTGGAGTTGATGGTATAGCAAGACTAACTAAAAATGCAAAAGAGTTTACAAGAGCTGCAACAATATTAGGTATGATCGTTGTAGGTGCACTTATAGCTTCTTATGTAAATATAAATATAGTAACAGAAATTCCGATAGGAGAAACTACTTTAAAGGTACAAGAAATACTAGATGGAATAATGCCTAAAATATTACCGCTTGGACTGACTTTTGGAATGTACGGATTGGTTAAGAAAAATGTAAGCCCACTTGTAAATATATTAATAATGGTGGCAATAGGTATATTAGGTGCATATATAGGTTTATTTTAGGGGGAAGTTGAATTGATTATAATAACAGGGCATGGGAAGTTTGCATCAGGAATAAAAAGTAGTTTGAATTTAATAGTAGGAGAATATAAATTTCTGAAAGTAGTTGATTTTACTGAAGAAAAGACTCCAAGAGATTTAAAAGAAGAAATACAGTTATTAGTTAATGAAAATATAGAAAGTAAAACATATATATTTACAGATTTAGCAGGAGGAACTCCATTTAAGGTTAGTAGTGAGTTAAAATTAGAAAATAAAAACATAGAAGTGTTTTGCGGAACTAATTTGCCTATGGTAGTTGAATCTACTATGATGGAGTCATTAGGTTGCGAAATAGACATTGAGGCAATAAAAGAAACAGGAATAAATAGTATAAAACCCAAAAAGAAAATAATTGAGTTTTGTGAAGACGGGATATAATAAAGAGTAGCTTAGGCTACTCTTTTTCTATATAATAATAATTATATTTATTTTTAAAAGGAGGGTGATATTAAAAATGAATATGGAAGTTGAAATATTAAAGTATGTACAATCTTTTAATAATCCAATATTAGATACGATATTTTTAATAATAACTATGAGCACAGAGATACCTGTTATTTTAGTATTAGCTTCAATTCTATACTGGTGTATAAATAAAAAGTATGGAGCAAGATTACTTTTTGCATTAACAGGAAATATAGCATTAAATACTGGAGTAAAAGAGTATTTTAAATCTCCAAGACCAATAGGTGTTGAAGGAATTAAATCTATGAGAACATCAACTGCAACAGGGTATTCATTTCCAAGTGGTCATACTCAAATAGGAACTACTTTTTGGGTTAGTATAATGAATATATTAAAAAATAAGTATATGTATTTATTTGGTACAATAATGTTTATATGTATAGGGTTATCAAGATTATATTTAGGTGTCCATTGGCCTGTTGACGTATTATTTGGATGGTTTTTCGGAATATTTTTCACTATTATATGCAATTGTATAATAATAAAAATTGAAGAAAGTCAAAAGTATAGTTATTTTATGATAATAGTAATCCCTATGATATTAGGTATATTTATTGTAAATAGCATAGAGTACATAAAAATGTCAGGACTATTAAGTGGATTTATTGTTGGCTATATAATAGAAAGACAATGTATAAATTTTAAAGTGGATGTTAGCTTAAAATCTAAAATATTTAGGTATATATTTGGATTACTAAGTCTAGGAGCTGTATATGCTATTTTAAAATTAATTATGCCTCAAAACTATGTAGGTAGTTATTTAAGATATTTTATATTGATGGTATATGCAATGGCAGGAGCGCCATATTTATTCGATAAAATTTGGAAGGAATGATAAATTTGAAAAAAGTAGTTGTAATAGGTGGAGGAGCAGCAGGGATGATAGCAGCTTCAACTGCAGCTAGTATGGGTAATGATGTTACTTTACTAGAGAAAAATGATAGACTAGGCAAAAAATTGCTTATAACAGGAAAAGGAAGATGCAATATAACTAATGATTGTGATATTGAAGAGCTTATTGAAAATATACCTACTAATGGAAAATTTTTATATAGTTCATTTTATACATTTACAAATGATCAAGTCATAGATATGTTTAATTCTCTTGGAGTAAAAACTAAGACTGAAAGAGGAAAAAGAGTTTTTCCAGAGAGTGATAAAGCTAAGGATGTTGTTGTTGCACTAGAAAAACAATTAAAACAAAATAATGTAAAAATTGTTATGAATGCATCAGTTGATAAGATAGAAGTAAAAGATGGAAACGTCAAAGGTGTTGTTCTAAAAGATAAAAAGATTATAAACTGTGATTGTGTAATAGTTTCAACTGGAGGAATGAGTTATCCAAGAACAGGTTCAACAGGTGATGGATATAAATTTGCAAAAAATTTAGGACATACTATAGTGAAACCTATACCATCTTTAATTGGACTTGAAACTATGGAAGATGTTTATGAGTTAAATAAGCTATCTCTTAGAAATGTTTCTATAAAAGTAATGGATAAGAAAGGGAAAAATATCTTTGAAGATTTTGGAGAAATGGAATTTAATGAATTTGGAATAGATGGGCCTATAATAAAATCAGCAAGTTGCAGAATGAAATCTTTTGAAAATGAAACATATAAGATTTATTTAGATTTAAAACCAGCTTTAAGTGAAGAAACTTTGGATAAGAGAATTCAAAAGGATTTTAAAAAATATACTAATAAAAAATTTGAAAATAGTTTAGATGATTTACTACCTAAAAAACTAATACCTTATGTTATTAAACAAAGTAATATAAATAGAGACTTAGTAGTTCATCAAATTTCAAAAGAGCAAAGAAAATATTTAGTCAATTTATTAAAAAACATGGAATTTAATATAAAAAGGTATAGACCTATAGATGAAGCTATAGTAACATCTGGTGGAGTTAAGACAAATGAAATAAATTCATCAACTATGGAGTCAAAGATAGTTAGTGGTTTATTTTTTGCAGGAGAAGTAATAGATGTAGATGGATATACAGGTGGTTTTAATTTACAAATTGCATTTTCAACAGGATATTTAGCAGGTATAAGTTGTTAATATCTCTTTTAATATTTGTAGTAAAAAAATAAAAAAAATATAAATTTTTAGTATATAAAAAACTAAGATTGGCATAATAAGAACATGAACAACGAACAAAGTAAATGGAGTAAAGAGTTGTTCATGGTAAATTTGCCACTTAAATAAAACTCCATAAATACTACAAATAAACTAATATAAAGAGAGGTAATCAACATGACAACAAACAATAATAACACTAAAGCAGTACCAGAAGCTAAAGCAGCTTTAAAACAAATGAAATTAGAAATAGCAAATGAATTAGGTATATCTAATTATGACACTGCTGACAAAGGAAATATGACAGCAAGACAAAATGGATATGTTGGTGGATACATGACTAAAAAATTAGTTGAAATGGCAGAACAACAAATGAGTGGACAACAAAGATAGTTAAAGAAAGGAAGGATAAAACCTTCCTTTTTTTATGTTTTAAAAATTATATTTATTAAAAAGATTATAATCTATGAGATTTATTTATTTCAATTTAAGAGTAAAAATAGAAGAGATGGACAAAATATAAATGAAATACATAAAAGGAGGAGTAGTTGTTATGGCAATAAACTTTGAAGAAGTAAAAACTAAATTTATAAATGGAGATTTAGATGAAAAAATAAAAATATATACTACAACTGAAGGTCTTTCGGTTGAACAATTCAGAGAATTACTTAAGTATTATCCAATTCAACATCTTGCTAAGTTAGAAAAAGCTTTAGGATAAATATAAAAGCACTAAGGGAATTACAAACCTTAGTGCTTTTGTATTTTATTAACATAATTATAAATTTTTTCATTACCTAAATCTATTTGCCCAGTGGAAATGTATTTTGAAATATTACTAACGTCATTTTCATTTAAATATTGTTGAGGTATATTAAGTTCAAAACCAGTTTCGTGTAAAAGTTTTTTTAATTGAAGTTGTTGAGTAATTGATGGTTTTAACACTGTTTTTTTAACCTTTTTCTTTTTTGAATTACTAATAGTTTCATTTTGATCCTTAATAAGTGTTTGAATATAACTTGTATAGGAAATTTTAAAATCCTCGTCATCAAGTAAATTAGAATTTATAACATCTGTTATTTCTTCGTTAGATAGTATATTTTCAGCAAATTTAGCAGCAGTTAATTTTCCTGTAGTTATACCTTTTTGATATTTTCTTAAAATTTTTTTAGTAAAACTATATATTTTACTTCTGGTTTCCAAGTCTAAATCTTCAATAAGCATTAAATCACTCCTTAATTACGTTATATTAACAGTATTAACAAGTATAGGAAATAATATAATTGTAAATATTACAAATATATATAAAGGAGGATGAATTTATGATAAATGGTATTATTAAGCTTTTTTATTCTGAAATAGTTAAATCAAAAATGAAAAGTATGCCAAGTAAAGAATATAATATTAGAGATGAATTTAAAGATATAAGTAATATAGCTATGAAGGTAGACAGCTTTTTTTTAGTAGCATTCAAATTAATAATAGGGTTAACTATAATAGTAATATCATTAAGTATTAATATATTATTTGGAGTAGGCAGTATATTGATACTAATTTTATATGGAATTAGTAAACTTCATATTGCAAATCAAATAACAGATCAAGTTAAAGATGGAATGGAAAATATAAAAATAAATTTAGAATGTAGTAGTCAAAGTGTAGTTACAGATAAAATTAAGCAAAAGATAAATGCATTAGTATGTTTATTGTTTATAGGTATATTTTCGAACTTTAACTACATAATCATAGGGTGTTTTATAATAGTTTTTATGTTTACTATAAAAGATATATATAGTAATATTAATAAATAGACTTTTATAAAGAGGGGAGAGAAAACACCTATATGAATTACTACAATGAAAATGACAGACTTAAGCGTGTAGTAGAAATATCAACCTTAGTAACGGAGTCAGATAATTTCTTTGAAATAAAAGATAAAATAGTTGAAAAAATGTTAGATGTAGTTCATCCAGCAAAAGCATGTGTAAATTTATTTTATAAAAATAATTATGAACATGCTTATTTAGTGTGTTCACAAACTCTAAACTATATATCTAAGGTGTTTCCTATAGAGAAGCCAATAGGAGTTAAAATAGATTTTAATCAGTATCCTAAGTATATTCACGAGGCTGTACGAGAGCAAAAAGTAGTTTATGTCAAAAATGTATTTTTAGATGAAAGAGCCCTTGATGAGAGGGATTTAGCTACAAATGAAGGATATATAGGGAGAATTGTATTTCCACTTATAGTTCATGATAAAGTGACTGGATTTATGACATGTTTTTTAACTGAAGATGATAAAATTACAGATGATGATATGGACTTTATTTCGTCAGTAGCATCTTTAATAAGTTTATCTATAGAGATAACAAGTAAAAATAATGATATACAAAATCTTATACACAAATTAAGAGGAGCGATATCTTCTATAAATGATGCAACAAAAAAATTATATTTGAACAAAGACATAAAAAGTTTCTTAGACCATTTAAGTAAGCAAGCTTGTAATATAACAAAAAGTAGAGAAGCTGTTATAGTAATACATGGAGCTAATATAAGTGGAAAGAAAAAAGAGCTATCAAGCTTTTATACTTTAGATAAAATTAAACCAGATGTTTATTATACTTTAGACAAACTGATTGACAGCAAAACTGTAGGTTCGTACTCCAATGAAATACATGGTGATGTGGACTTACAAGGAATTCAGACCTATATATATCATAAATTAATAAATAAAAATGATATAGTAGGATATATAGCTTGTACTAATGCAAAAAATTATACTAAAGATGATTTAAATATACTTAGTATACTTGCTAAGCAAGTAGCTGTTGCTATGCAGCTTTACGAGTATAGTAAGAGTGAGGTAAAGCATCAAGTTTTAGAAAATGAACTTAAAGTTTTAAATCAACAACAAAAACTTATAATGAACAAAGGAAATAAAGTATTAGATAACAATAGAGAATTGAGATATTTTCATAAGCCAGCAAAAGTAGTAGGTGGAGATTTCTATCATGTTATAAAGAAAGATGATGGAACTGTTGTAACTATACTAGCTGATGTAATGGGGCATGGTATTGTGTCAAACTATATGGTTGCTATGATAAAGGGTGCATTTAAAGTATTAGCAAAACAATATGATACACCTAGCGAAATAATGGAAAACATAAATCAATTCCTATTTGATGAATTTGATAAAATGGGAGTTTTTACAACTTGTATAATAGGGGTAATAAAAAGTAATGAAAATAAAATGATTGTATCAAATGCAGGACATTACTATCCAATTGGAGTAGATAAAAATCATAAGGCTTCACTTCTAAAATGTAGTAAGGGTATACCAATAGGTATATTAGAAGAAGTAGAATATTCAGATAAAGAAATTGATATATCTAAATATAAAACTGTTTCTTTATACACAGACGGGGTATTAGAAATAAAAAATCATAACAAAGAAGAGTTTGGTGTAGACAGACTAAAAACATTTTTAGAAGAAACTAGTTTTTCAGATCAAGATGATATGGAAACTAGATTGAAATCTAAGTTATGGGAATTTTCAAGAAAAAGTAATTTTGAAGATGATATATTAATTGTTACTCTTAAAGAGCGATAAGGAGATTAATATGAGTGAGGTTTTAATAATAAATGGAAGTCCAAGAAAAAATAAAAACTGTTCACATATAGTAAAATCGATAATTGAAAGTTTGGATGAAAATAAAATAACCTACAAAGTTTTTGATATATATGATATGGATATAGAATATTGCACAGCTTGTGGATTTTGTGAAAAAACAGGGTTTTGTAAATTTAAGGATGATATGACGCCTATGTATGATATGTTTGACAAAGCTAAAGGTGCTATAGTAGTTAGTCCTGTTCACTTTGACTGCATATCTGCAAAGGTTAAAACTTTGGTTGACAGAACACAAGCAATATATGCAAGTAAATATATACTAAAAAAACCATCTATTGATAGAAATAAAAAACGAGTTGGTATGTATATTGCCGTTGGAGGTAGTGATCCATATCCATCTCAATTTAAGGGTGGACAGATAGTCATGGATTTTTTCTTTAAAAGTATAAATACTAAGCTATCTTATAATCATTATATAAATAGCAGCGATAAATTAGCTTTTATAGAGAATGAAATTGAAAAGGTACATTTAGAAAAAAAAATAGAAAATTATGTGAAAGATATAAAAGAGCTTGGTTAAATACAAGCTTTTTTTACGTATAAACCAAACGAGAGGAGAAATTTATGCTTAGATATATAACAAGTGGAGAGTCACATGGTAAATGTTTGACATCAATAATAGATGGAATTCCGGCCAATGTTAGTTTAAATATAGATGAAATAAACCTAGAGATGAAAAAACGCCAATCTGGATATGGAAGAGGCGGGCGTATGAAAATTGAAAGTGATACTGTTGATATACTTAGCGGGGTTAGGGGGAAAACTACTATTGGAGGACCAATAGCTATACAAATAAAAAATAAAGATTATGAAAATTGGATTAAATATATGAATCCAGTTGAAGATATTGATAGAGAAACTAGAAAAGTTGAACAAGTAAGACCAGGCCATGCAGATTTAATCGGATCTTTAAAGTATAATTTTGATGATGCTAGAAATGTTTTGGAGAGATCTAGTGCTAGAGAAACTGCTAGTAGAGTTGCAGTAGGGGCAATTTGCAAACAGGTTCTAAAAACATTTGACATAGAATTTGCATCACATGTAGTCCAAATTGGAAACGCAAAGGTTGATAAAATATATAACTTTGATTTTATAAAAGATAATGTGGATATAAGTGAAGTTAGATGTATTGACAAAGATATAGAAGAATTGATGATATCAGAAATTGATATAGCTAAATCTGAAAAGGATACATTAGGCGGAATAATTGAGATAAGGGTAAAAAACGTACCTCCTGGATTAGGATCGTATGTCCATTATGATAAAAAAATAGATGCTCACATAGCTATGAATGTAATGAGTATTCAAGCTATAAAAGGGGTAGAAATAGGAATAGGATTTGATGTTGCAAACAATAGAGGATCAAATGTTATGGATGAAATTTTTTATAACGATGAAAAAGGTATATACAGAGAAAGCAATAGATTAGGTGGAATAGAAGGTGGAATGACTACAGGTGATGAAATTGTAGTAAGGTGTGCAATGAAACCAATACCTACACTATACAAACCTCTAAACTCTATAAATATGAAAACATTAGAAAGTTTCCAAGCTACTGTTGAAAGATCAGATACTTGCGCAGTTCCAGCATGCAGTGTTGTATGTGAAAATGTAGTTGCGTTTGTAATTTTACAATTTATGCTAGATAAATTTGGAAAAGATAATATAGAAGATGTAATGAATAACTATAATTCGTATATGAATAGGCTAGGTGATAGAGGATGGAAAAATCTATAAAAATTGAATATGATTATAATGAATTTGAATTAAACTGTAGATACGATAAGTTACTTATAATAACTGATGAAAATGTAAATAGATATCAGTTTGATGAATTTGTAAAGGTATTGAATCATGAGTTTATAGAAGTGTTTATAGTTAAAAGTGGAGAGCTATCTAAAACTTTGGCTGTTTATGAAAATATAATGGCATTTTGCATAACTGTTGGGATAACTAGAAAATCAGCTATAATTGCATTAGGTGGAGGAGTTGTAGGAGATTTAGCTGGATTTATTGCAGCTACGTATATGAGAGGAATTGATTTAATTCAAGTCCCTACAACATTATTAGCTCAAGTTGATTCATCTGTTGGAGGAAAAACAGGTATAAATATAGGAAATATAAAAAATATAATAGGAGCATTTTATCAGCCTAAATTTACATATATAAATGTAAATGCACTAAAAACTTTAAATGAAAGTGAATTTTTAAGTGGGATGGCAGAAGCTTTAAAATACTCATTTATATATGATTATGAATTTTTAAATTACATAATTGAGAATAGTGAAGGTATATTATTGAAAAATCAAGATGTATTGTCTTATATTATAAATAAATGTACATCTATAAAATATGAAGTAGTAAATAAAGATGAAAAAGAAAATGGATTAAGAAAAATTTTAAATTTAGGCCATACATTTGGGCATGGAATTGAAAGACTTTGTGGATTAAGCCATGGGTTTGCGGTTAACATAGGTACAAACATGGCATTTAATTTAGCTTTAGATAAAGGATTTATAGACGCTGAATACTACCAACAATTTTTATACGTATCTAAATTATTAAATATACCTATTTCTATTAAATACCATAATCCAGAAAAAATACTAGACTTGATGAAAAGTGATAAGAAGAACAGTTTTGGAAGTATAAATCTAGTTATACCAGTTGGAAGAGGAAAAGTGGAAGTTTTTGATAATATACAAGAAAGTGAAATATTAGAAGTAATAAAGAGGTGCACTAATGCTTAAAGGAACTGTAGAGTTAATTGGAGACAAATCCATATCTCATAGAGCTATAATGTTTTCATCTATAGCGAAAGGTACTACAAGAATAAAAAATTTTTTAATGGGACAAGATTGTTTAAGTACCATTGATTGTTTTAGAAAAATGGGTGTAAATATAGATATAAATGATAAGGAAGTTATCGTAAAGGGAGTTGGATTGAGAGGGCTAAAAAAGCCTAATGAAATTTTAAATGTTGGAAACTCAGGGACGACGATAAGGCTTATGATGGGGATACTTGCTGGAAATGAATTTGAGTCCACTGTAATAGGGGATGAATCTATAGGTAAAAGGCCTATGAAAAGAGTAACTGACCCGCTAAGATTAATGGGATGTAATATAAAAGGAAATGATGATGCAAATTTTACTCCTATAACTATATATGGTGGAAATTTAAATGGAATTGAGTATAAAATGCCAGTTGCATCTGCTCAAGTAAAATCATCTATAATATTAGCATCTTTATATGCAGATAGTAGTAGTACTATAATTGAAAAATCAAAAAGTAGAAATCATACAGAGATAATGTTAAAGTCATTTGGAGCTGATATAAAATCTACTGACTTAAAAATAGGTGTACAACCTGTAAGGGAGCTTTTTTCAGTAGAAAATATAAATGTAGCAGGAGATATTTCATCAGCGGCGTTTATAATTGCAGCTGCTAGTATAGTTGAAGGTTCAGAAGTTCTTATAAAAAATGTTGGATTAAATGAAACTAGAACAGGAATAATAGATGTATTAGAAGCTATGAATGGAAATTTTGAAATTATAGATAAAAGAGTTGAAAGCGGAGAAGTTGTAGGAGATTTAATCGTAAGATATAGCGACAAATTAATAGGTACAACTATAGATTCAAATTTAATACCTAGATTAATAGATGAAATACCTATAATTGCAATTTTAGCAACTCAAGCTAATGGAACAACAGTAATAAAAGATGCGAAAGAACTTAAAGTAAAAGAAAGTAATAGAATAAAAGCTGTTGTTGATAATTTAAAAAACATGGGAGCAGAAATAGAAGAACTAGAAGATGGCATGGTAATAAAAGGTAAAACAAAATTAAAAGGAGCAAATATAAAAACTTTTAATGACCATAGGATAGCTATGGCATTTTCAGTAGCTTCATTGATTTCAGAAGGTAAATTGAATTTAGATAACACAGCTTGCATAGATATATCTTTTCCGGGATATTTCGATTTAATAAATAATTTATTAAAGTAAAATTAGAATAAAATTTGATTTTATTAGGAATATTATGTATAATTGTATTGCAATATTTTAAAAAACTTAGGAGGACTTTATAAATGAAATTACCAATAGCATTATCAAATAAACACGTTCATTTAAGTCAAGCAGATATAGAGACATTATTTGGAGCAGGTCATCAATTAGTAGAATTCAAGCCATTAAGCCAACCAGGGCAATATGCTTGTGAAGAGAAAGTTGATTTAGTAGGACCTAAAGGAACTATAAAAGGAGTTAGAGTTTTAGGACCAGCTAGACCTAACACACAAGTTGAAATATCTTTAGCAGACGGATTTACTTTAGGAGTTAAAGCTCCAATAAAGGAATCTGGAGATATAGAAGGAACTCCAGGAGTTAAATTAGTTGGGCCAGCAGGTGAAGTAGAATTAACAGAAGGTGTTATAGTTGCATCAAGACATATACATATGAGCTTAGATGACGCAGCTAAATTTGGAGTAAAAGACAAGCAAATAGTAAAAGTTAGAACTTTCGGACCTAGATCTATAGTTTTCGAAAATGTATTAGTAAGAGCTAATGCTAACTTTGCTTTAGAAATGCATGTTGACGTTGAAGAAGGAAATGCAGCAGCTGTTAGAAACGGAGATATGGTAGAGTTAATAGCTGAGTAATATATATAAAAAAAGTATGTGATTTTTCACATACTTTTTTTGTTTATATGAAATTATTTAAGATTGAATTATAGATATATGTAAATAAGAAACTAAATCAAATCCTATACATACAATAAAGGTTCTATTCACACAAAAACTACTTATCTAATTTTAAGCTATCCAAACTATTTTCCTGAAGATAATCTACTCCATAGCTATACATGCTTTCTAAAACCGGAATAAGTTTCTCCCCACATTCTGTAAGTCCATATTCTACCTTCGGAGGAACTACAGGATATACTTTTCTATAGACTAGGTTATGAGACTCTAAACTTCTCAACTGTTGTGTTAACATTTTTTGAGTTACATCAGGAAGTTTACGTCTTAAATCACTAAATCTAAGAGGATTAGGCATTAAATACCAAAGAATTAATATTTTCCATTTTCCCGAAATAATTTTATGAACTAAGTTTATAGGACACATTTCATACTTATTACATCTTTCATTCATATGACATTTAGAATGATCTTGTACCTCGAGTTGAATTTTCATAATAACCACCTTGAATTATAATAGTATACTTTTGGGTACTATAAAACAAAAAAGTACCTACTTGTTATAAAAAAACTTAATTGGTACTATTATATCATGAATTTCGCAAGCTATCTATTCGTTGGTACCTTAAAATTTTTAATAAAAATATGATACTCTGTAAATTATAATAAGTAAGTAATATATACAAAAAAATGTATATATTTGCTATAATAAAAGAACATTATAAAAATAAAAAGGAGACATATTTATGGATAAAAATATAGCTAAAATGATTGATCATACTATTTTAAAGGCTTTTGCCACAGAAAATGATGTAAAACAATTATGTAAGGAAGCTAAAGAATATAATTTCTTTTCAGTATGTATAAACCCAGCAAATATAGAACTTGCAAAAAAAGAATTAGAAGGATCTAATGTAAAGGTATGTACTGTTATAGGATTCCCTCTAGGGGCAAATACATCAGAAGTAAAAGCTTTTGAAACAGACGATGCTATTAAAAAAGGTGCAGATGAAGTTGATATGGTTATAAACATAGCAGCATTAAAAGATAAAAAGTACGATTATGTACTAGATGATATAAAAGCTGTTGTAGATGCTTCTAATAAAAGAGCATTAGTGAAAGTAATAATAGAAACATGCTATTTAAATGATGAAGAAAAGAAAATAGCTTGTGAATTATCAGTTAAAGCTGGAGCTGATTATGTAAAAACATCAACTGGTTTTGGAACAGGAGGATCAACTCCTGAAGATATAAAACTTATGAGAGATGTTGTTGGACCTAATATAGGAGTAAAAGCTTCAGGTGGAGTAAGAAATCAAAAAGATGCAAAAGCTGTAATTGAGGCTGGATGCTCTAGAATAGGAGCAAGCGCATCAATTGCAATTGCTAAAGGTGAAGATTCTGAAACGCAAGGATATTAAAAAAAAATAAAAAAATGCAGAAAAATGTTTTAAGTATACAAAATAGGGTATATATGTAATATTGAACTTTTAAAGTATACAAAAAACAAAAACATATATTGAATAGAAGGAATTTGTAAGTTAATGTAGAATTTATTACTTAAGAATATCTTAAACTATTCAAAATATTTACTCAATATAGAATACAAAGGACTATTTTGGGAGGAATATACAAGGAGGATACATACTATGGCAAAATTTATGAAAACAGTAGATGGTAACACTGCTGCTGCTCACGTTGCATATGCATTTACAGATGTAGCTGCAATATATCCAATAACTCCATCATCTACGATGGCAGAAGTTGTAGACGAATGGGCTGCACAAGGAAGAAAAAACGTATTTGGACAAAAGGTTAGTGTTGTAGAAATGCAATCAGAAGCAGGAGCTGCAGGAGCATTCCACGGTTCTTTACAAGCTGGAGCATTAACATCAACATTCACTGCATCACAAGGTTTATTACTTATGATACCAAATATGTATAAAGTAGCTGGAGAGTTATTACCTGGAGTATTCCACGTAAGTGCTCGTGCTTTAGCATCACAAGCTTTATCAATATTCGGTGACCACCAAGACGTTATGGCTGCTAGACAAACAGGATGTGTATTATTAGCTTCTGGATCAGTTCAAGAGGTTGCTGATATAGCACCAGTTGCACATTTAGCTGCAATAGAAGGTAGATTACCATTTATACATTTCTTTGATGGATTCAGAACATCTCACGAAATACAAAAAGTTGAATTATTAGAAAATGAAGATTATGCTAAATTATTAAATATGGAAGCTGTTCAAGAGTTCAGAAACAGAGCTTTATCACCAAATCACCCTGTAACTCGTGGTACAGCACAAAACCCTGATATATACTTCCAAACAAGAGAAGCTTCAAATAAATATTACAATGATATAGTTGGAATAGTTGACAAATACATGAACCAAATGTCTGAGTTAACTGGAAGAAAACATGGATTATTTGATTACTATGGAGCAGAAGATGCTAAATATGTAATAGTAGCTATGGGATCTGTAACAGAAGCTATAGAAGAAACAATAGATGTATTAAATGCACAAGGAGAAAAGTACGGTTTAGTTAAAGTTCATTTATACAGACCATTCTCAATGCAACACTTTGTAGATGCTATGCCATCAACAGTTGAAAGAATATGTGTATTAGATAGAACTAAAGAGCCAGGAGCAACTGGAGAGCCATTATACTTAGATGTTAAATCAGTATATTATGGAAAAGAAAATGCTCCTATGATAATAGGCGGAAGATATGGATTAGGATCAAAAGATACTGTTCCTACTCATATAAAAACAGTTTATGATAACTTAAAATTAGAAAATCCTAAAGATCAATTTACATTAGGTATAGTTGATGATGTTACTAACACTTCTTTAGAATTATCTGATGAATTAAAAATAGCTCAAAAAGGAACTGTAAGATGTAAGTTCTGGGGATTAGGATCTGATGGTACAGTTGGAGCTAACAAACAAGCTATAAAAATAATAGGAGATAACACTGAAAAGTATGCTCAAGCTTACTTTGCATATGACTCTAAAAAATCTGGTGGTATAACAATGTCTCACTTAAGATTTGGAGATGCTCCTATAAGATCAACTTACTTAATAGATGAAGCTGATTACATTGCTTGTCATAATCAATCATATGTATATCAATATGATTTATTAAAAGGATTAAAGAAAGGTGGAATATTCGTTCTTAACACTATCTGGAATGAAGATGAGTTAAACGAACATTTACCTGCAGCTATGAAAAATTACATGGCTAAAAATGATATCCAATTCTATACAGTAAACGGTACTAAATTAGGACAAGAAATAGGACTTGGAAACAGAATAAACATGATAATGCAATCTGCATTCTTCAAGTTAGCTCAAATAATACCAGAAGCTGATGCTATAGAGTACTTAAAAGATTCTATAAAGAAAGCTTACGGTAAAAAAGGTGAAAAAATAGTTAACATGAACTACAAAGCTGTTGATGCAGGTATGAATGCTTTAGTTAAAGTTACTATACCAGCTAACTGGGCAGATGCTAAAGATGATGTTAAAGAAGAAGTTAACGAACCAGCTTTCGTAAAAGATATAGTAAGACCTATGAATGCACAAGAAGGAGATAATTTACCTGTAAGTACATTCAATGGAATAGAAGATGGTACATTCCCAGCTGGACTTGCTGCATATGAGAAGAGAGGGGTAGCAGTAAACGTTCCTGAGTGGATAGTTGATAACTGTATCCAATGTAACCAATGTGCTTATATCTGTCCTCATGCATGTATAAGACCAGTATTAGTTAATGAAGAAGAAATGAAAAATGCTCCAGAAAAATTCGATACTAAGAAAGCTATAGGTAAAGGATTTGAAGGATTACAATACAGAATGCAAGTAAGTCCAATGGACTGTACTGGATGTGGAAACTGTGCTGATGTATGTCCAGCTAAAGAGAAAGCTTTAGTTATGAAACCTCTTGATACTCAAGACGTTGAAGTTGAAAACTGGGCATTTGCAGTTGATACTAAGAAAGTAGCTCCAAAAGGAGATATAATGGCTCCAACAACAGTTAAAGGAAGTCAATTTAGACAACCACTTATGGAGTTCTCAGGAGCTTGTGCTGGATGTGGAGAAACTCCATATCTTAAGTTAGTAACTCAATTATTTGGAGATAGAATGATGATAGCTAATGCTACTGGATGTTCTTCTATATGGGGAGGATCAGCTCCATCAACTCCATACACTGTAAACCATGAAGGTAAAGGTCCATCTTGGGCAAACTCATTATTCGAGGATAATGCAGAGTACGGATTTGGTATGTTCTTAGGTGTTAAACAAATGAGAGCTAAGTTAGTTGAGACTATGGAACAATTAATATCTATGGATATATGTGATGAAGCAAGAACAGCATTCACTAACTGGTTAGAAAATAGAGAAGATAGTGAAGCATCAGCTAAAGCAGCTGAAGAAGTACTTGCAGTATTAGCAAATGCTCATAATATAGAAAATGCTGAAATAAAAGCTTTAGTAGCTGAAATAGAATCTAGAAAAGATTACTTAGCTAAGAGATCTCAATGGATACTAGGAGGAGATGGATGGGCTTATGACATCGGTTACGGTGGATTAGATCACGTTCTTGCTTCTGGTGAAAATGTAAATGTATTAGTATTTGATACAGAGATATACTCTAATACTGGAGGTCAAGCTTCTAAGTCAACTCCAGTTGCAGCAATGGCTAAATTCGCAGCAGCAGGTAAGAGATCTAAAAAGAAAGATTTAGGTATGATGGCTATGTCTTACGGAAACGTATATGTAGCACAAGTTGGTATGGGTGCAGATAAGAACCAATTAATAAAAGCTGTAGTAGAAGCTGAAAAATATGATGGACCATCATTAATAATAGCTTACTCACCATGTATATCTCATGGATTAAAAGAAGGTATGGGAAGAGCTCAAGCTAACATAGAGCAAGCTGTTAAGTGTGGATACTGGCATTTATACAGATTCAACCCAACTTTAAAAGCTGAAGGTAAGAATCCATTCACATTAGACTCTAAAGAGCCAACTGAAAGCTTCAGAGACTTCTTAATGAAACAAGTAAGATATTCTGCTATAGCTAAACAATTCCCAGATGTAGCTGATGAATTATTTGAAATGGCAGAAGAAAATGCAAAAGATAGATACGAAGGTTACAAGAGATTAGCTGAACAAAACTAATCTAGTATATAAATAGAGAGGATTTTATCCTCTCTATTTTATTTTGCATTTTTTGCAATAAAAATAGCATACTAGACAATTTCTATTTTTATGATATTGTTATATAATAATATAGTTATAAATTCTAACTGCTAAACTTGATTAATAAGTTAAGTATTCAAGCATAGCGAATTTTTTATTGAAGGAAGGTTAAATTTATGTTACTAAAAGAAGTAATAAAAGGCTTAGATATTTTAGATACTAAAGGAAGTTTAGATATTGAAATAGATAACATACAATATGATTCTAGAAAAGTAGGAAAGAATGACCTATTTATATGCGTTAAAGGATTTACAGTTGATGGACACAAATTTATAGATATGGCTATAGAAAAAGGTGCCAAGGCATTTTTAGTTCAAGAAGATATCCAAAGAGATGGAGTAACTTTCATAAAAGTTAAAAACACTAGAGAAGATATGGCTAAAGTTGCAGATAATTTCTACAATCATCCAAGTCAAAGATTTGATGTTATAGGAGTTACGGGAACTAATGGAAAAACTAGTATAACTACATTTTTAAATGAAATACTAACATCAGCTGATAATAAAGTAGGATTAATAGGAACTATAAAAATATCTGATGGAGATAAAGAAATTGAATCAAATTCAACAACTCCAGAAAGCAGAGATTTACAAGATTACTTCGATCAAATGATAAATAATGGATGTAAGTATTGTGCTATGGAAGTTTCATCTCATGCATTAGCATTAAACAGAGTGGCTCAAACTAAGTATAAGGTTGGGGTATTCACTAACTTAACTCCAGACCACTTAGACTTTCACAAGGATTTAGAAGATTATAGAAATGCTAAAGAGAAATTATTCTATATGACAACTAATGCTAATGTTATAAATATAGATGATGAAGGCGGAAAAGTTATATATGAAAATATAAAAAACTTAGATACAAAATGCTACACTTATGCTATAGATCACGAGGCTGATTTTATGGCTAAAGACATAAAAATAGAAGCTAGAGGAGTATCATATAAACTTGTAACTCCAACTTATGAAGAAGATATATTTGTTCCGGTTCCTGGTAAATTCACGGTTTATAATACTCTAGCGGTTATAGCTGCATGTTATGCACTTGAAATTTCTAAAGAAATAGTTCTAAATGGATTAAAAAATACAGGTGGAGTAGCAGGAAGATTTGAAGCTATATCTAATGAAACTGGAATAAGTGTTATAGTAGATTATGCTCATACTCCAGATGCATTAGAAAATGTAATCAAAACAGCTAGAGAGTTTGTTAAAAATAGGATAATAACAGTATTTGGATGTGGAGGAGATAGAGATACAACTAAAAGACCTTTAATGGGAAATATTGCTCAAAAACTTTCAGATATATGTATAGTAACATCAGATAATCCAAGAACAGAAGATCCAGAACGTATAATAAATGATATATTAGAAGGATTAGATAAATCTAAAGAAAATTATAAAGTTGTTATAGATAGAAAAGAAGCTATAAAAGAAGCTATAGAAATAGCGCAAAAAGGTGATGTAATACTAATTGCAGGTAAAGGGCATGAAAATTACCAAATAATCGGTAAAGTTAAACATCACTTTGATGATAAAGAAATAGCTAACGAGTTTTTACAAAATAAATAAGGTTTAAAATAGTGGGGCGCTCAGGTGAATATATAAGTTTTGCTCCTAAAGCTGGAAAGATGCTTTAAAAGTCGTTAAATCTTATATATTCAATCTTCGCTAATCTGGTTTAAAAACTTATTTTTAAATTTAAGGGATCTGTAATTACTAAAAAGAGCAATTAGATTAAAAATTGTTCTTTTTATATTTTTTGTATTAATATCTACGTAAAATTATACAAAGATATAATGCACAAATAGAAAATTAGTTAAATTTGAACAAAATAAAAAGAGTGAGTATATTTTAGCTACATTTCAAGCATTTTTTCAGCTTGTGTAGCAAAATATATTCACTCTTTTTACATTTTATTAAACGTTAAATCTGAATAATATAACATCTCCGTCTTTAACTATATATTCTTTACCTTCAAGTCTAACTAAACCTTTATCTTTAGCAGCTGTCATTGTTCCTACATTAACTAAATCATCAAATGCTATAGTTTCCGCTCTTATGAACCCTCTCTCTATATCAGAGTGTATCTTACCACCAGCTTGAGGAGCTTTAGTTCCGACCTTTATAGTCCAAGCTCTAACCTCTTGAGGTCCAGCAGTTAAATAAGAAACAAGTCCAAGTAAAGCATATGAAGATTTTATAAGTTTATCAAGTCCAGATTGATCAAGACCTAATGTTTCTAAGAACTCTTTCTTTTCTTCCTCAGTGTCAAGTTCTGCTATTTCAGCTTCTATTTGAGCACATACAACAACAACTTCAGCATCTTCAGTTGATGCGAATTCTCTAACTCTATTTACATATTCATTGTTTTGAGCTTCATCAGCTAAATCATCTTCACTTACGTTAGTAGCATATATAACTGGTTTAGAAGTAAGTAAGTTTAATGAGTTAACAAATGCTTGTTGATCTTCAGTAAACTCCATAGTTCTAACACATTTACTATCTTCTAAAGTAGCCATTATTTCTTTTAAGAACTCAAGCTCTGAAGCTAAAGATTTATCTGCTTTAGCAGCTTTTTGAGTCTTTTGAATTCTTCTTTCTAATATTTCTATATCAGAGAATATTAATTCTAAGTTTATAGTTTCTATATCTCTTAAAGGATCTACTGAACCATCAACGTGAACAACGTTAGGATCTTCGAAACATCTAACAACATGTACTATTGCATCAACTTCTCTTATGTGAGATAAGAATTTATTTCCAAGACCTTCACCTTTAGAGGCACCTCTAACTAAACCAGCTATATCACAAAATTCTATAGCTGTAGGTACAACTTTTTTAGAATCATATAGTTCTTTTAATTTTTCTAATCTTTCGTCCGGCACAGCCACAACACCTACGTTTGGCTCTATTGTACAGAAAGGGTAGTTAGCAGATTCAGCACCTGCTTGAGTTATCGCATTAAATAGTGTACTTTTACCTACGTTTGGTAAACCAACTATACCTAATTTCATATTGTATCTTCCTCTCTTCTTAAGTCTTATATTTATTTTAATTTAGACATACATTCTAATTATACATCATATATATTAGTCATGCAAACTATACTTTTAATGGAGTTGATTCAATGGTTATGCCAATTTGTTTAGGTATTTTATTTGGATTGAGCATTATATTTGATGGGTATATGGAGAATATATTTATTATAGCTGCGACAGTGTCTGTATATACATATTTTATATATTATGAAAAAGATTATAAAAAATTATTTGTAGGTTTTATAGTTTCGTTTTTAATAATCAATTTATCAATTATGTTTTTTATAAAGGATGATATAAATGTTCAATCTATAGAACATGGAGATGTTCAAGATGAAACTTTAGTAATACTTGTATATGATGGAGAATCTAAAAAATATAATATTAGAGAACGTGCAAATGAAATTTACTTTGATAAGGGATATGAGGCATACATATCGAGTATATATAATTTGCATAAGTATAAAGGGTACTATGCAAATCTAGGGACTAGTGAATTTAAAGACACTGCACATAAAATTTCATCGGGGTTAAGATCTAAATTAGGTTCTAAATACAAAGTCGTTGACGCATATATGTACACTAAACCATATTTTGAAAATATGGTACAAGAGGTTGTAGAACTAGGGTATAAAAATATAATAATATGCCCAATGTTTATAACAGAGGGTAAAGATTTTGATATATTTAACAAAAGATTAGATACTATGAGCCTTAATAAATATGGAGTGAATATTAAACTTACTGATGTTTTTTATAAATCCAATAATTTAGCCAAGTCATACACCAATGAAATTTTGGGGAATATAAAAAATGAAGATGTAGATTCAGGTGTTCTTTTAATAGGATTAGAAGATGAAAACAACTTAGAACAAGATATTATTTTTAGAGAAAAAATAAAATATTACATAGAAAAAGAGAAAAATACAAAAATTCAAATAAAATTACCACTTTTAGAAAATAATAAAGACGATATAATAAAATCAGGAGAACAACTTCTAGAATATGGAATCGATGTATTGCATGTAGTTATTCCTACATGTACAATTGATAACATGTACAATAAAAACTTAGTTGAAAGTATTTTAAAAGAATTAGATACTTGTGAGGTTAGATTTCATTATATAGAGCCAAAAGATAAAGTAAAGATACTTATTGATGAAATGTATACTCAAATATTGTTAATAGAAAAATAGGAGGATTATATGGAGAATATAAAAAAAATAAATTTAGATGAAAATATAAATTTAACTTTAATAAAGTCTAAAAAATTTAAAACAAATTTAGTTAGCGTATACATACAAAGGATTTTAGACAAGAATGAGACTACAAAAAATGCGTTAATTCCAAATATGATAACTAATGCAAGTGATAAATATAAAACGTTAAAAGAGATATCTAATAAATTAGAAGATTTGTATGGAGCTTCTATATTAGCTGATGTAAGTAAGAGAGGTGAAAGACAGGTTTTAAATATAAAATTAGTAACAACCAATGAACAATACCTAGAAGAACCTATATTTACAAATGCAATAGAATTTTTAAATGAAATAATAAATAACCCACTAATAGAAAATGGTGCTTTTAAAGAGGAATATCTTAAATTAGAAAAACAAAACTTAGCTGAGAGAATAAAAGCGAAGATAAATGACAAAGGAAGATATGCACTAGAAAGATGTTTTGAAGAAATGTGCAAAGATGAAAAGTTTAGTATAAGTGAATATGGGTATTTAGATGAAATTGACAAAATAAATGGTAAAGATCTATACAATCACTATAAAGATATTTTAAAAACATCTCCTATCGATATTGTTATAGAAGGAGAATTTGATGAAGAAAAAGTTATAGATATTATAAAAAATAAATTTAAATTTGAAAGAGAAAAAGTTATAGAAATACCTAGAGAGAAATATGAAAAAAATGTTAAGTCTATAAAAAATATAGTTGATAAAATGGATATAACTCAAGGTAAATTGGTTATGGGATATAGAACGAATACAGATTTTGCGGATGCAAAAAATTATTATCCTCTAGTTGTAGGATGCAATATTTTAGGTGGAGGACCACACTCTAAAATGTTTATAAATATAAGAGAAAAAGAAAGCTTATGTTACTATATATATTCATCTATAGAAAAATATAAAGGAATACTATTTATATCTTCAGGAATAGAAACTCAAAATTATGAAAAAACAACAGATTTAGTTAGAAAACAGATAGAAAGTATAATAAATGGAGAGATAAGTGACGAAGAACTTGAAAATAGTAAAATATCACTTATAAGTTCGATGAGATCTTTAAAAGATAGTATAGGTGGATTATCTGATTTTAAATTTTCTCAGGATATAAGTAAAACAAATTTAAGCATAGAAGATATTATAAGTTATGTAGAAAAAGTGAATAAAGAAGAAATTATTAGTGTGTTTAAAAAATTACAATTAGATACTATTTATTTCTTAAGAAATTAGGAGGAGTATATGGAAAAGATAGTTAACGATATATTAAAAGAAGAACTTTATTATGAAAAATTAGAAAATGGACTTGATGTATATTTTATGCCTAAAAAAGGGTTTATGAAAAAATTTGCAGTGTTAGCTACTAATTATGGATCTAACGAATTAGAATTTATTCCTATAAATGAAAATGAAAAATTCAGAGTAAATGAAGGTATAGCACATTTTTTAGAACATAAAATGTTCGAGCAACCAGATGGTGGAAATGCATTTGATAAATTTTCTAAGTTAGGAGCTAGTGCAAATGCATATACTAATTTTACTATGACTGCATATTTATTTTCTTGCACAGATAATTTTTATGAAAGTTTAGAACATCTTATAGATTATGTACAAACTCCATACTTTACAGATGAGAATGTAGAGAAAGAAAAAGGAATAATTGAGCAGGAAATAAAAATGTATAATGATGATCCTGACTGGAATGTATATTTCAATTGCTTAAGAGCGATGTACAAGGATTATCCTGTAAATGTTGATATAGCAGGAACTGTGGAAAGTATATATAAAATTACAAAAGATGAACTTTATAAATGTTATAATACATTTTATAACCCGGGAAATATGGCTTTATTTGTAGTAGGTGATGTCGAAGTTGATAAAGTTATGGAAAGTATCAAAAAAAGCAATCATATTGATATAGAAAAACTAGATCATAGTATAAAAAGATTTTATCCTCAAGAATCTAAAGAAATAAATAAAAAAGAGGTAGTTGCAAATTTCCCTATATCAATGCCTATGTTTAATATAGGATTTAAAGATGATAACGTAGGAATTAAAGGGAGAGAACTTCTTCGTAAAGAAGTTGTTACAGAAATTCTTTTAGATATGATCTTTAAAAGAGGTAGTGAAATATTTGATGAGTTATATATGAGTGGACTGGTAAATGACAATTTTGGATGTGGATTTACATCTCAAATTGACTATGCCTTTACTTTAATAGGAGGAGAATCCGAAAGTCCTATGAAAGTAAAAGATGTTATATTAAAGCATATAACTAAGTATCAAAAAGAAGGATTATGTGAGGAAGATTTCAATAGAATAAAAAAGAAAAAAATGGGTCAATTTATAAAATACTTTGATTCAGTAAACTTTATAGCTAATAATTTTATAGCATATAAGTTTAAAGATATAAACTTATTAGATTATTTGGATGTTATTAAGGAAGTAGAGTTTAAAGAAGTGGAAGAAAGATTAAAAAATCATTTAAAAGAAGAGTATTGTGTAATTTCAATAGTAGAACCTAAGTAAATTTAAAAAGTGCTAATTATAGCACTTTTTTTACGCAACAGAAGAAGGTGTTGGCGATATGAGCGAAGCGAATTTTTAGCACACCTATGGAATAATTATGTACAATATATAAGAATTAGGTATATAAGTTTTATATTTTTTAAGCTCAAAAAAGCTTTGTTTTAAAGTGAAATAGTTAAAGAAAATTGATGGTTTATAGGTAATATGGTATCATTTAGTTTATAAAAGGAGGGAGAGCTAAATGATAGATATACATTGTCATATATTGCCGCAAGTAGATGATGGGTCAAAAAGCTTAGAAGAATCTATAGAAATGGCAAAAATAGCACAAGACGAAGGAATTAAAAAGATAATTAATACATCCCACTATCATCCAGATTTTAAATATAAAAGTGGAGAAGAGTTAAAAATAATATTAAAAAGCTTTAACCAAAAATTAAAAGATGAAAATATAGATATCGAAGTTTTTTTAGGAAATGAGCTTTACTTTACAGACGATTTATTAGGTGATTTTGAAAAATTAGAGTTTCATAGCCTAAATAATAGTAAATATATATTAGTTGAGTTTTCACCTAATAATTTTCCTAATAATTTAGCAGATATAGTGTATGAATTAAAGTTAAAAAAACACATTCCTATACTAGCACATGTAGAAAGGTATTCTAAAGTACAAGAGAATCCAAATATTATATATGATTGTATAAATGAGGGAGCTTTAATTCAATTGAATGGAGCTAGTGTAATAGGTAAAAATGGGAAAGAGGCAGAGAAAACTAGTAAAATTTTACTAGAAAATAATATGGCTCACTTTATAGCGACAGATGCACATAGTAGTACAAAGAGAAGACCACTAATTAAAGAAGTATATGATTACATAAGTAAGCAATATGGAGAAGAAAATGCAAAAAATATATTTGAAGAAAATCAAAAATGTATTTTAGAAAATAAAGATATATGCATTTTAGAACCAACAAAGTACATAGAAAAGAAAAATTTATTTAAAAGACTATTTAAAAGGTAGGGATCAGTTTATGGATAGAATTGCATTTACTATATTTGGAATAGATGTAATGTGGTATGGAATACTTATGGCCACAGGTATGATTTTAGGTACATTAATAGCATTGAAAGAGGCTAAAAGAGTTGGAATCAAAGAAGATGATATATTAGATTTAGCAATTATTGCAATTCCGGTAGGACTAATAAGTGCCAGATTGTATTACGTAATATTTAATTGGGAATATTATTCTAATAACCCATCTCAAATATTCAATTTTAGAGGTGGTGGAATGGCAATACATGGAGCTTTAATAGGTGGAATATTAGCAGGATATATATTCTCTAGATATAAGAAGATTAATTTTCTAAAATTAGCAGATACTGTTATACTTGGAATGCCTTTAGCTCAAGCTATAGGAAGATGGGGCAATTTTATAAATAAAGAAGCTCATGGAGGACCAACTAATTTACCATGGGGAATAATGGTGGATGGAGTAAAAGTACATCCAACTTTTCTATATGAATCTATATGGGATTTTGGTATATTTATATTCCTATGTATATTTAGAAAAAAGAAATCTTATGAGGGTCAAATTATAGTTTTATATGCTATACTATATTCTTTAGGAAGATTTTTTATAGAAGGGCTTAGAACGGATAGCCTTATGATAGGGCCTCTTAGAATGGCTCAAGTTATAAGTTTAGCAGGCGTAATAGGAGGAATAATAGTCCACCTATATTTATCAAGGAAAAATAAAAAAGAAATAGATGATATTAAGGAGCGATAAAATATGGAATTTCATCACGTATCGGTACTTTTAGATGAGTGTATTGATAATTTAAACATAAAACCAGATGGAGTATATGTTGATTGTACAATGGGTGGTGCAGGCCACTCCAAAGAAATAGTAAAAAGACTTTCTAAGGATGGACTTTTTATAGGATTTGACCAAGATATAAACGCTATAAATACAGCAAAAGAAAGATTGAGTGAATATAGCGATAGAGTAAAGTTTGTGCACAGTAATTTTCAAAATTTAAAAAATGAATTAGAAAAAATAGGTGTATATAAAGTGGATGGGGTTCTAGCGGATTTAGGTGTTTCATCACACCAATTAGATGAGGCTGATAGAGGGTTTTCATATATGCAAGATGCACCTTTAGATATGAGAATGGATATAAGATGCAGTTTTTCAGCTTATGATGTTGTAAACACATATAGTGAAGCGGAATTATCAAAAATAATAAAAGATTATGGAGAAGATAATTGGGCTAAACGTATAGCTAAGTTCATAGTAGAAGGACGTAAAGAAAAGAACATAGAAACTACAGGTGAATTAGTTGAAATTATAAAAAAAGCTATACCTAAGAAAGCTAGAATAGATGGTCCGCATCCAGCCAAAAGAACTTTCCAGGCTATAAGAATAGAAGTGAATAATGAATTAGGTGTTATAACTGAGATGATAGATGATGCAGCTTCTATTATGAATGAGGGCGGAAGAATATGTATAATAACTTTCCACTCTTTAGAAGATAGGATTGTAAAAAATGCATTTAGAGATTTAGCAACAGATTGCATATGTCCACCACATATTCCTATATGCCAGTGCGATAAAGAAGCTTTAGTCAAAGTTATAACTAGAAAACCAATATTACCAACAGACAAAGAAATCGAAGAAAACCCAAGATCTAGAAGTGCAAAATTAAGGGTTGCTGAAAGAATATAGAAGTCTAAGCGAAAGCTTAGACTTTTTTGTTTTTTATTGTTTTAATTTTGTATTAAGACTAAAAAGGAAGGAGTATATAGAAAGTTAAATATAATATATATCTATTTATTTATAAAAAAGTAAGGGGATATGTATGAAAAGAAAAAATAAAATAAAAGATATAAATGAATATAGAGCAAATAAAAAGAATATCTATAAAAGAAGAATGATAAAAAAAATTACAAAGTGGGTTATAAAGTTAGGAGCTGTAGCAAGTGCTTGTTGTATAATTTTTGCGTGTATGTATGGTTATAGTGAAGTTGCAAAATTAAAATATAAAATCGGGGATTTAGAGTCTGAATTACATAATAAAACTATAGAAAAAGAAAATTTACAAGTAGATGTAGATTTATTAACTAGAAGTAGAGATATAGAAAATAAAGCTAATGAGAAATTAGGGATGGACTATCCTAAAGAAAGTCAGATGAAGTACATAGAAGTACCTAATTAGGGGGGATTTGCTTGAGTAAAATAAAGAGATTGAGTAAAAAAAGGTTAGTAATTGTTTTAATACTAGCATGCTTTGTTTTTACGATGCTTATATTTAGGACTGGATACTTACAAATAATTAAAGGGGATTGGCTTACAGAAAAAGCTTTAGATCAGCAAACAAGAGACATACCAATAGAACCTAAAAGAGGTACTATATATGATAGAAATATGAAAGAACTAGCTGTAAGTGTTACTAAGTATACTGTTTGGGCTAAACCGGTTGAAGTTAAAGACAAAGAAAAATCAGCTAAGTTAATATCTGAAATGATAGGTGAAGACTATGATGACGTTTTAAAATTGCTTAAAAAGAAAAACATGGCTTTAGTAAAAGTAAAAAGATGGATAGATGATAAAACAGCAGAAAAAATAAGGGATTCTAAATTACCTGGTATATGGGTAGCTGAGGATAATCAAAGATATTATCCGTATGGAAATTTTGCCCCATATGTAATAGGACATACGTCGGATGATGCAACTGGAATTGCGGGTATAGAGATGGAATATGACAAACATCTAAAGGGAAAACCAGGAAGATTAATTGTTAGTACTGATGCATCAGGAAGAGAAATTCCTCATGGAATGGAAAAATATTATGAGCCGGTGCAAGGAAATGGGTTAGTTCTTAGCATAGATGAAGTAATTCAACACTATACTGAAAAAGCGGTTCAAAAAGCTTATGAACTAAATAATGCTAAAAGAGTTACGGCAATAGCTTTAGATCCGAAAACTGGTGACATTTTATCTATGGCTTCGAAGCCTGACTATGACCCAAATGACTCAAGAACACCTATATATCCATACTACGAAGAAGAACTTGAAAAATATAGTGATAAAGATAAAATAAAAGGATATTTCTCAATGTGGAGAAATCCTGCAGTTAGTGATACGTATGAGCCAGGATCTACTTTCAAACTTATAACATCATCTGCATCTGTAGAAGAAGGAGTTATAAAAGATGGGGAAAAGTTTGTATGTACAGGTAGTGTTACCGTAGGTGGAAGAAAATTGAAATGTTGGAGACACTATAGACCACATGGAGCTCAAGAATTTAAACAGGCAGTTCAAAATTCTTGTAACCCAGTTTTTGTTGAGTTAGGGCAAAGATTAGGTGTGTCTAAGATGTATGATTATATAGAAGGATTTGGATTCATGGATAAAACTAATATAGATTTACCTGGAGAAGCTAAAGGTATTTTATATAATGAAAAAAATGTAGGACCTGTAGAGTTAGCGACTATATCATTTGGTCAATCTATATCAGTTACTCCTATGCAGTTAATAAGCGCAATAGGTGCTATAGCAAATGATGGAAAACTTATGGAGCCTAGAGTAGTTAAATCAAAAGTTGATAATCAAGGAAACGTAACAGAAAATATAAAGCCAAAGGTAGTTAGACAAGTAATATCAGAAGATACATCTAAAAAAATGCTAGAAATAGCTGAATCTGTTGTAAGTGAAGGGTCTGGTAAAGCTGCATATATACCTGGATTTAAAATAGGTGGTAAAACAGGAACAGCACAAAAGGTTATAGATGGTAAGTATGCACAAGGCAAATATATATGCTCCTTTGTAGGGATAGCTCCTTGTGATGATCCACAAATAGTAGTATTAGCTATAGTAGATGAACCAACTGGTGTTAGTGCATTTGGTAGTACAACAGCAGGACCTATAGTAAAAGAAATAATGAATGATTCCCTAAAATATTTAGGGGTTGAACCTAAATATACTGATGAAGAAAAGCAAGAATATGAAAAACCTAAGGTAAAAGTACCAAATATTATTGATTTAAGTATAGAGGATGCTTTAAAGGTATTAGAAGAAAATAAATTAAAACCGATACAAGACACAGACACAGAGGTTGATGGAAGTGCAAAGGTTAAAGAAATTTTCCCTCCTGCAGGATCAGAAGTACCACAAGATTCTGGAATAGTAATTTACACAGATAATTAAAAGATAATATAGGAATAAACATCTTCAAAAATATTAATATATAGTATATAATTAATGAGTTAATAATTTAAAGAGCAATGTATATAATTTATATACATTGCTCTTTATTAGGATTTCTAAAGGTTTACAAAAGTGTAAAATAA
>NZ_LBBT01000221.1 GCF_001006285.1 Paraclostridium benzoelyticum | reverse complement strand
ATATTCTGTTTAAAAATACAAAAGAATAAAACGAATAAAAAACATATAAAATATAAAAATATTCGCTATTTCTATTGATTAAAACCGAACTATATTATATAATTAACATGTAAGGTAAGTTAAAAGACGAACGAAATTATAATTATATTTTATAAAATAAGGAGGAAGGATATGCAAGCAGCGCAAACTTCAAATAATAAGAAATCTATGTTAGATAGAGTTTTCAAATTAACAGAAAACAACACGAACGTAAAAACAGAAGTTATAGCAGGAATGACAACATTTATGACGATGGCATATATACTAGTTGTAAATCCTAGTATATTAGGAGATGCTGGTATGGATAAAGATGCTGTATTTGCAGCAACTGCAATAGCAGCATTTATAGGAAGTTGTATAATGGGATTTTTAGCAAATTATCCAATTGCTTTAGCACCAGGTATGGGACTTAATGCATTCTTTGCATACACAGTAGTTTTACAAATGGGATATAGTTGGCAATTTGCATTATGTGCAGTTTTAATAGAGGGAGTAATATTTATATTATTAACAGTAACTAATGTAAGAGAAAAGATCATAGATTGTATACCTGGAGTTTTAAAACATGCAGTTACAGCAGGTATAGGATTATTCATAGCTTTTATAGGATTAGTAAATGCAGGTGTGGTAGAAGGTGGAGGAGCTATATTGCAGCTTGGAAATATGCAAAGTCCAACAGTATTACTAGCTATATTAGGACTAGTAATAGCAGCAGTATTACTTTCTAAAAATGTTAAAGGAACTTTCTTATTGGCTATG
Organism: Paraclostridium benzoelyticum; assembly: GCF_001006285.1. Taxonomy (GTDB): domain Bacteria; phylum Bacillota; class Clostridia; order Peptostreptococcales; family Peptostreptococcaceae; genus Paraclostridium; species Paraclostridium benzoelyticum. Next base: position 20,225 of record NZ_LBBT01000221.1, on the reverse strand, counting down.
GTAGTAACTACAGCTATAGGGATTGTAGCGGGATTAGTACAATTACCAAACGCTTTAGTTTCATCAGTTCCATCATTAAAGCCAGTATTTTTACAAGCATTTTCAGTTCCAATGAATCAAATATTTAGTTTAGACATGTTAGTAGTAGTATTTACATTTTTATTTGTTGATCTATTTGATACAGTAGGTTGTTTAGTTGGAGTAGCATCAAAAGGTAACATGTTAGATGAAAATGGGAAATTACCAAAAGCTAAACAAGCACTATTTGCAGATGCAATAGCAACTACTACAGGATCTTTACTTGGAACATCGACAGTTACAGCTTATGTTGAGAGTGCAGCGGGGATAGGAGAAGGTGGAAGAACTGGATTAACAGCAGTAACGACAGGAATATTATTCTTACTATCGTTATTCTTTGCTCCAATATTTACATCAATACCACCACAAGCTACAGCACCAGTACTTATATTAGTTGGAGTTATGATGGCAAGTTCATTACTTGAAATAGATTTTAGTGACTTTACAAATGCAATACCAGCATTTTTAACATTTGCAATGATGCCTTTAGCTTATAGTATAGCAGATGGTATTATATTCGGAATAATATCATTTACAATATTAAAATTATCTACAGGAAAGAGAAAAGAAGTTAATATATCACTAATATTCTTATCAATAATGTTTATACTAAAGTTTGTATTATTATAAAATATAATTAAAATGATCGGATAAATTAAATGCTGAGATTAATTTTAAAATTGATTTCAGCATTTTTATTTTAAATATAAAAAAAGGTTAAATACATATACAACTATATGTACTTAACCCTTTTTTATACTTAGCTTTAGATTTTAGAAGTTATCAGCTTTTATTTCATAATATCCTTGAGGATGTTTACATGCTGGACATACTTGTGGAGCTTCAGTTCCTACATGAACATATCCGCATACTGTACATACCCACTCATGAACTTCTGGTTTTTCAAATACTATATTTTCTTCTATATTTTTAGCTAATCTTAAGAATCTATCTCTATGATGAGCCTCAATTGAATGTATATGCGTAAATGAAGAGGCTATCTCTTCAAAACCTTCTTCTCTAGCTTCTTCAGCAAATTTTAAATACATTGTATCTTCTTCATCTTCGCCTTTTGCAGCACCTTTTAGATTTTCTAAAGTAGAACCCATTCCAACACCATAAGAACCTGTTACTTGAACATCATTTCCAGTAAAATCATTTAATAAATATCTAAAGAATATCTTAGCATGCATTTCTTCGTTATGAGCAGTTTCATCAAATATATCACCTATTTGAACATATCCTTCTTTTCTAGCTATTTTAGCGTAAAATTGATATTTATTTTTTGCTTGAGATTCTCCAGCAAAAGCATTCATTAAATTTTGTGCAGTTTTAGTTCCTTTTAAAGATTTCATCTTTAATTCATCTCCTAAGTATAAAATTTATTTTTAATTATAGTAAATAAATACCACTTTAATTTAGCTTAAAACAAAATAATTATTTTTCATATAAAGTTGTAATTTTACAAATTGATAGAATTTTGAATGAAATTCATAAATATGTAAATCATATTAGATAGTAAATTTTGTAAGATGGAGGGCTAAAGATGAAACTATATGGAGTTTTGATAACTAGTATATTTATATCAGGTTTTTTAATAATTGGATATGCTAGTACTTCAGATAAAAACTTAAATTCAGTTGAAAAAAGTGCAAAAGAAGTAGTATATGAAAATAAAGAAAGTAAAACTGAAAAGTTAACAGAAAAGGAAGCTATTGATTTAGTTAAAAAATATATGAAAGAAAAAAATATGTATATACCTAATTTTGTAGAAGTAGATAGCAAATCTAAAGACATATATACAATACATGCATATGATGTTATTACAAATGAAGAAGAAAGCCATGTTGCTACAAGTGGATGGTTTGAGGTTAATGCTAATACAGGTAAAATAAAAGATATAATGAATGAGTAGCGATTTTGAATAACTAATAGTACAATTAAAATATAAACTTAATAGGAAGTGATATTTTGGATAGTATTAAAAAGAAATCTATAATATTTTGGTTTATTGATTTAGTTTATGCTATTGTATTTGGATTAATAATAGGCGCTGATTTAGGGTTTGATGTAACTAAAAAATTAAATAAGTATTTTGGATAATTAAATTACACAAAAAAGGAGCAATCTAGAAATAGATTGCTCTTTTTTGAGGTTTAAATAAAAATACGAACAAAATTAAAAATAAGGTTGATAATATACGTATAATGGTATATTATTTAAATATAAAGTTCGTTATATATAACGTATATTCAAAAAAACAAAAAAATATATATACGTAAAAATAGGGAGGATTATGATGAAAATAGCAGTAGTTATGGGTTCAAAGTCAGATTATCCAAAGTTAGAAAAAGGAATAGAGCTTTTAGAAATGTTCGGAATAAAAGTTGTAGCAAGAGCACTATCAGCACATAGAACACCTAAGCAATTAACAACTTTTTTAAATGAAATTGAAAATGATACAGATGTAATAATAGCAGCTGCAGGAAAAGCGGCACATTTACCAGGAGTAATAGCATCACATACTTTAATACCTGTAGTAGGATTACCAATAAAATCATCTACAATGGATGGGTTAGATTCTCTTCTTTCAATAGTTCAAATGCCACAAGGTATACCAGTAGCTACTGTAACTATAGATTCAGGAATAAATGCAGCATTAATGGCAGCACAAATAATGAGTATAAAATATCCAAATATAAAAGAACAATTGAAAAGTTATAGAGAACAAATGGAACAAAAAGTATTAGACGATGATAAAAACTTAAGGGGGTAATTGAAATGTTATTATACGAAGGAAAAGCAAAACAAATATTTAGTACAGAAAATGAAAATGAGTATTTAGTTTATTATAAAGATGATGCAACAGCTTTTAATGGAGAAAAGAAAGCTTCAATAAACTCAAAAGGAATTTTAAATAACAAGATTTGTACAGTTATGTTTGAGATGTTAGAAAAAGAAGGTATAAGTACACATTTCATAAAAGGTGTATCAGATAGAGAAATGATAGTTAAAAAGGTTGAAATATTACCACTTGAAGTAATTGTAAGAAATATAACTGCTGGATCATTTTGTAAGAGATATGGAATAGAAGAAGGTATTGCACTAGATGAACCTATATTTGAACTATCTTATAAAAATGATGATTATGGAGATCCGATGCTAAATGATGATCATGCAGTTGCTATGAAACTTGCAACTAGAGAGGAAATAGCATTTTTAAAACAAGAAACTTTAAAAATAAATGAAATAATGAAGAAATTTTTCTTAAAGTTAAACTTTAAGTTAGTAGATTTTAAATTAGAGTTTGGGAAAGATGAAAATGGAAATATAATACTGGCAGATGAAATATCACCAGATACTTGTAGATTATGGGATGTAGATACAAATGAAAAATTTGATAAAGATAGATTTAGAAGAGATTTAGGTGATTTGGTTGAAGGGTATACAGAGGTTTTGGCTAGGATAGAAAATTAATCAGGGGGATATTTAAATGTGCGGTGTAGTAGGAATATACTCAGATAGAGATATATCTAAAGAATTGTATTATGCGTTATACTCGATACAACATAGAGGTCAAGAGAGCTGTGGAATATCTGTTTTAAATGATGGTCAAATAAACCATAAAAAAGACATGGGTCTTGTGGGTGATGTTTTTAAATCTAGTGAGTTAGAAAAGCTAAAAGGAAATATAGGAATAGGACACGTAAGATATTCAACTGCAGGAGGCAGCAGTTTAGACAATTGCCAGCCACTTGTAGGAAGATGTAGAAAAAGACAGTTATCAATAGCTCACAATGGAAATCTTGTTAATGCAAATTATCTAAGAAATATGTTAGAAGAAGAAGGGTATATGCTTCAATCAGATTCGGACACAGAAGCTATCCTTTGTATATTAGCTAGATACTATAAAGGTGATATAGTTGAAAGTTTAAAAATAACAATGGACTATATAAAAGGTGCATATTCATTAGTTGTATCAAGTAGTGAAAATGAACTTGTAGCAGTTAGAGATCCTCATGGGTTTAGACCATTATTATTAGGAAAAAAAGATGATATGTATATAGTAGCATCAGAAGACTGTGCAATAAATATTTTAGGTGGAGAAGTTATTAGAGATATTGAACCTGGAGAGATAGTAGTTATAAAAGACAATAAATTAACTTCTTATCATTATAGAGAAAATTATAAGCCTGTTAAATCAAGTTGCATATTTGAACATATATACTTTGCAAGAAATGATGCAACTATAGATAATGTAAACGTATATGAGTTTAGAGTTAAATGTGGAGAAATTTTAGCTAAAGACGAAAAAATAAAAGTTGATATAGTAGTACCCGTTCCAGACTCAGGATGGGGTGGAGCGATAGGATATTCAAATGCTAGTGGAGTTAAACTTACAGAAGGATTAGTAAAAAATAGATATGTTGGAAGAACATTCATAAAGCCTACTCAAAAAGAACGAGAAATAGGAGTTAAAATAAAGTTAAATCCTTTAAGCAATGTAGTAAAAGGTAAATCAATAGTTTTAGTAGATGACTCTATAGTAAGAGGAACAACATCTAAGCAAATTGTTAAATCATTAAAAGATGCAGGAGCAAGAGAAATTCATTTAAGAATAACGTCACCACAAGTAACACATTCATGTTACTACGGTATAGATACTCCGCATAGATCTAATTTAATAGCATCTAAAAATAATTTGGATCAGATAAGAGATTATATAGGTTGTGATACATTAAAGTTTTTAAGCATAGAAGGAACTTTAGAAGCAGCGGAAGATAAAACGACTTTCTGCAAAGCATGTTTTGATGGAAAATATCCTGTTGAAAAAATTGATGAGGGGGAACTAATATCATGTTAACATATAGAGCTTCAGGTGTAGATATAGATGAAGGAAACAGAGCTGTAAATCTTATAAAAGATAAGATAAAAGGAACATATGATAAAAATGTTATAGGAGATTTAGGAAACTTTAGTGGGTTATATAGTTTAAAAGATTTTATAAATATGGATGAACCTGTATTGCTATCTTCTACAGATGGAGTTGGAACAAAATTAAAACTAGCTCAAATGATGGATATTCATAATACTGTAGGTATAGATTTAGTAGCAATGTGTGTCAATGATCTTATATGCCAAGGAGCTAAGCCATTGTTTTTCTTAGATTATATAGCTACTGGAAAATTAATTCCTGAGAAAATAGATGATATAGTATCTGGAATAGTGGAAGGATGTAAGAAGGCAGAATGTGCTCTTATCGGAGGAGAGACAGCCGAGATGCCTGGTATGTATTCAGAAGATGATTATGATTTAGCAGGTTTTTCAGTAGGGATAGCAGATAAATCTAAAATAATAAGTGGTCAAGATGTTAACTCTGGAGATACATTAATAGGAATATCATCAAGCGGAATACACAGTAATGGATATTCATTTATAAGAAAAATATTTCTAGAAGAATATAAGTATGAACTAACTGATTATATAGAAGAATTAGAAATGACTTTAGGAGAGGCTCTTCTTATTCCGACAAAGATATACGTGAAACTTGTTATGGATTTAATAAAAAAATATGAGTTAAAAGCTATAGCACACATAACAGGTGGAGGTGTTATAGAAAATATCCCTAGAGTTATACCAAATGGATTAGGTATAGATATAGAAAAAAATTCTTGGGAAAAACCAGCTATATTTAAAATGATAGAAAAGTTTAATGCGATAGATGAAGTTGAGCTTCATAAAAGTTTCAATATGGGTATAGGACTTGCAATAGTAGTAGATTCAGATAAAGCAGAGGAAATAGTTAGCTATTTAAATGAAAGTGAAAAACAAGCATATATAATTGGAAAAGTTGTAGATACCCATGAAGGAGTAAAGCTATGCTAAACATTGCTGTTTTAATATCTGGAGGAGGAAGCAATTTACAAAGTATTATAGATGGATGTGAAAGTGGATATATAAATGGAATGGTTAAATTAGTTATCTCTAATAAGGATAATGTTTATGGATTAGAAAGAGCAACAAAACACAATATCAAAACTTTTGTAGAAAAAGAAGATGAAAAAATAATAGATTTACTAAATAAAGAAAATATTGACTTAGTTGTTTTAGCAGGGTATTTAAAAATTATAAGCCCTAAATTTGTAGAAGCTTTCAGAAATAAAATAATAAATATACATCCATCATTAATACCTGCATTTTGTGGAGCAGGATATTATGGGAAGAAAGTTCATGAATCTGTAATAAGTTATGGTGCAAAGTTAAGTGGAGCTACTGTGCATTTTGTAGATGAAGGAGCAGATACAGGTCCAATAATAATGCAAAAAAGTGTAGAGGTTAAGGTTGATGATACCCCACAGAGTTTAGCTGAGAGGGTACTAACAGTGGAGCACGAGATACTTAAAGAAAGTGTAAGACTATATTGTGATAATAAGTTAACTGTAAATGGAAGGGGAGTAATTGTAAATGACTAAAAGAGCATTAATAAGTGTAACAGATAAAAGTGGTGTAGTAGAGTTTGCAAGAAGCTTAAATGAATTAGGATATGAAGTAATATCAACAGGAAATACATTTAAAACTCTGAAAGAAGAAGGATTAAAAGTTATACAAATAGATGAAGTTACAAACTTTCCTGAGATATTAGATGGAAGAGTTAAAACATTAAATCCATATATCCATGGAGGAATATTATACAAAAGAGATAATGAAAAACATGTTAACACAGTTAATGAGCATAAAATAGGAGCAATAGATTTAGTAGTAGTAAATTTATATGATTTTGAAGGAAATTTAAAAGATAACAAACCTCATGATGTAATGATAGAGAATATAGATATAGGTGGACCATCTATGATACGTTCAGCAGCTAAAAATTATAAAGATGTTTTAATAGTAGTTGATACAAAAGACTACGATTCTATAATAGAAAGCTTAAAAGCTGGAGAAGTATCATTAGAAGATAGAAAAAAACTAGCATATAAAGCATTTTCAACAACTGCTAGATATGATGCATTAATATCAAACTATTTCAGAGAGCAATTAGAAGATAAGTTCCCTGAAAGTCTAACAATGACATTCCAAAAAGAAGATACTCTAAGATACGGGGAAAATCCTCATCAAGGAGCAGTATTATATAAACAGTCTAATGCAAAAAATCCAATATTAAATTATGAACAGTTAAATGGTAAAGAACTTTCTTTTAATAACATAAATGACCTACATGGATGTTTAGAAATAATGAGAGAGTTTAAAGACAGTGAACAAGTAGCTTGCGTAGCTATAAAGCATACAAATCCATGTGGAGTAGCAGTAGCTAAAAATAGCTTTGAGGCTTACACAAAGTGTTATGAGGCAGATAAAGTATCTATATTTGGGGGAATTGTAGGATTTACATCTGTAGTAGATGTAGAAACTGCTAAAAAATTAAATGAAATATTTTTAGAAATAGTGGTAGCTTATGATTTCACAAAAGAAGCACTTGAAGTTTTAACTCAAAAGAAAAACTTAAGAGTATTAAAATTATCAAATATAGAAAATAGTCTTCAAGGATTTGACCTTAAATACTTAGATGGCAAATTACTAGTTCAGGATAGAGATGAAAAATTAGCTAATGAATACAACTGTGTTACAAATCAGATAGCAGATGAACAAATATTAAAAGATATGGAATTTGGAATGAAGATAGTTAAAAACATGAAGTCTAATGCAATAGCTATAGTAAAAGATGGACAGACGCTAGCTCTTGGATGCGGTCAAACTTCAAGAATATGGGCATTAAAAAATGCTTTAGAAAATAATCAAGATAAAAACTTTGAAGGAGCAGTGTTAGCATCAGATGCATTTTTCCCATTTGATGACTGTGTGAAGTTAGCTAATGATTATAAAATAAAATCTATAGTTCAGCCTGGAGGATCTATAAAGGACCAAGATTCAATAGATGCTTGTAATGAAAATGATATGGTTATGGTGTTTACAGGAATAAGACACTTTAAACACTAGGAGGTAAATACATGAAGATTTTAGTTGTAGGATCAGGTGGAAGAGAGCATGCGATTTGCTATAGTTTGTTAAAAGGAAAAAAAGTTGAGGAAATTTACTGTGCTCCTGGTAATGCAGGAATAAGTGAAATCGCTCAGTGTTTAAGTATAAAAGATAATGATATTGATAATTTATATAAATTTGCTAAAGAAAATAAAATTGATTTAACTATAGTTGGACCAGAAGTTCCATTAGTAGATGGAATAGTAGATAAGTTTGAAAAAGAAAACTTAAGGATATTTGGACCGAATAAAAAGTGCTCAATGTTAGAAGGTAGTAAAGCTTTTTCAAAAGAGTTTATGATCAAACATGATATTCCAACTGCAAAATTTAAAGAATACATGGACTTAGATGAAGCTATAAATGAAATTGATTCATTTGGATATCCGGTAGTTATAAAAGCTGATGGTTTAGCGGCAGGTAAAGGTGTTGTAATAGCCAAGGATAAAGAAGAAGGTATAAAAGCTTTAAGAGAAATGATGAGTGACAAGAAATTTGGGAGCGCTGGAGAAAAAATAGTTATTGAAGAATTTTTAAAAGGAATAGAAACATCTATACTAGCGTTTGTTGATAATAATACTATAGTACCTATGGAAAGTGCTAAAGATCATAAAAAAGTTTATAACAATGAAGAAGGACCTAACACAGGGGGAATGGGGACATTCTCTCCAAGTAATATATACGATGAGCAATTATCTCATATAGTAAAAAAAGAAGTTTTAGATAAGACATTAAAAGGATTTAAATATGATAACTTAAACTATAAAGGTATTTTATTTATAGGACTAATGATAACAGAGGATGGACCAAAGGTATTAGAATATAATGTTAGATTTGGCGATCCTGAAACACAATCAGTACTTTTAAGATTGGAAACAGATTTAATTGAAATAATAGAAGCTATTTTAGAAAATAGATTAAATGAAATTCACATAAAGTATGATGAAAAAAATGCAGTATGTGTGATGTTAACATCAGGTGGTTATCCTGAAAGTTACGAAAAAGGTAAGGTTATAACAGGCCTTGATAAAGTGGATGAAGATATAGTTATATTCCATAGTGGAACTAAAATAATAAATAATAAACTAGTTACTAATGGTGGTCGAGTTATAGGAATTAGCGCAAAAGGAAACTCACTTGAAGAAGCTAGTAAAAAAGTTTATGAAAACATAGAAAAGATAAAATTTGAAGGCATGCATTACAGAACTGACATTGGAGTATTATCAAATTAGTATAAATATACTTAAATAAAAAATTATGGGGGTATACTATGACTACTAGTAATAGTTTGAAATCTACTGTAAAAAGAATATTAGTTGAGAAAAAACAAGGATTTGACTTAGAAGCAAAACATCTAAAATGTGAAATCGAGGATAGTTTACATATAGATGGAATAAAAAGTCTAAGACTTTTAAATAGATATGATATAGAAGGAATAGAAGAATATGTATATGAAAAAGCAGTTAGAAACATATTCTCTGAGCCTAATACAGATAATGTATATCAAGAGGAAGTAACCATAAATGCAGATGATAAAGTATTTGCAATAGAATATTTACCAGGACAATATGATCAAAGAGCTGATTGGGCAGCTCAATGTATTCAAATTATAAATGAAGGTGAAAGACCTATAATAAATACTTCAAAGCTAGTAATAATCAGTGGAGATATAACAGATGAAGATCTTAAACAAATAAAATCATATTGCATAAACCAAGTAGATAGTAGAGAAGCTGACTTAGAAAAACCTGAAACCTTAAAAATAGAAACTGAAATACCTACAAGTGTAGAAACTATAGATAAATTTATAAACTTAAGTGATGAAGATTTAATGGAATTTATGGATTCTATAGGACTTGCTATGACATTTGAAGATTTAAAGCATGTGCAAATGTATTTTAAAAATATAGAAAAAAGAAATCCAACTATAACTGAAATAAAGGTATTAGATACTTATTGGTCAGATCACTGTAGACATACTACATTCATGACTAAAATAGAGGATGTAGTTATAGAAGAAGGCAAGTACACTGATGTTGTAAAAGAAGCATATGATATGTACTTACAATCAAGGGATTATGTATATGGAAAAACAGATAGAGATATTTGTTTAATGGATATAGCAACAATTGCTATGAAGGAATTAAGAAAATGTGGCAAATTAGAAGACTTAGATGTAAGTGAAGAGATAAATGCTTGTAGTATAAATATTGATGTTGATATAGATGGTAAAAAAGAAGAATATTTAGTAATGTTTAAAAATGAAACACACAACCATCCTACAGAAATTGAACCTTTTGGAGGAGCGGCTACTTGTTTAGGAGGAGCTATAAGAGATCCTTTATCAGGTAGAAGTTATGTTTATCAAGCTATGAGAGTAAGTGGAAGTGCAGATCCAAGAACATCATTAAAAGATACATTGCCAGGAAAGTTAATGCAAAAGAAAATAACCACAGAAGCAGCTAATGGGTATAGCTCTTATGGAAATCAAATTGGACTTACAACAGGTCAAGTAGCAGAAATTTATGATGAGAATTTCGTAGCTAAAAGAATGGAAATAGGGGCTGTAATTGCAGCAGCGCCAAAAGAAAATGTAATAAGAGAAACTCCTCAAAATGGAGACGCTGTAATATTATTAGGTGGAAAAACTGGAAGAGATGGATGCGGAGGAGCTACAGGATCATCAAAAGAACACAGCGAAAAATCTTTACAAACATGTAGTGCAGAAGTTCAAAAAGGTGATGCACCAAATGAAAGAAAAATACAAAGATTTTTTAGAAACAAAGAAGTTGCACAAATGATAAAAAGATGTAATGACTTTGGAGCTGGTGGAGTTTGTGTAGCAATTGGAGAAATAGCAGAAAGTATAGATATAAACTTAGATCTAGTACCTAAAAAATATGACGGATTAGATGGAACAGAGTTAGCTATATCTGAGTCTCAAGAGCGTATGGCTGTAGCAATAAAAAAAGAAAATATAGATAAGTTTATAGAAATGGCTATAGAGGAAAACTTAGAAGCTACTCATGTTGCAAATGTAACTGATAGCGGAAGAGTTAGAATGTATTGGAATGGAACAGCTATAGTAGACATGTCTAGAGATTTTATAGAAACGAATGGAGTAAAACAAAAAATAAATATAAAAGTAAGAAATGTTGAAGAAATGTCTTTATATAAGTCAGAAGAAAATTTAGAAATAGCAATAAGTAGTGAATGTAGATTAAAGGATAAATTTATAAATAATATTACTGACTTAAATGTTTGCTCACAAAAAGGTCTTGTTGAAAAGTTTGATAATACTATAGGAGCAAATACTGTGTTGATGCCATTTGGAGGTAAGTATCAAGCTACTCCAGCTCAAGGTATGGTTGCAAAAATACCTGTTTTAAATGGAGAGACTAATACATCTACAATAATGACATATGGATATAACCCGAAGATAGGAAAAGAAAGTCCATTCCATGGTGCGCTTTATGCAGTTGTAGAATCTGTGTGTAAAGTTGTGGCTATTGGGGGTAACTTTAGCAATATAAGACTTACTCTACAAGAATATTTTGAAAAACTGGGGATAAGTGAATATAAGTGGGGGAAACCATTTTCAGCATTACTGGGGGCATATTATGCTCAAAATAAATTACAAATACCTGCAATAGGTGGAAAAGACAGTATGTCAGGAACTTTTAAAGACATAGATGTACCTCCAACACTAGTTTCATTTGCTGTTGATACTGTGGATGCAAAACAAGTGTTATCCCCAGAATTTAAAAAATCAGATTCAACAGTAATAATGTTATTAACAAATGTGTTGGAAAATAAAGTTATAGATTTTGAAGAATTAAAGAAAAATCTTTCAAAAATAACAGAGCTTATAGAAAATAAAAAAGTACTTTCTGCATATTCAGTAGGTTATGGAGGGATAAGTGAAGCTATAAGCAAAATGAGCTTTGGAAATAAGATTGGATTTAAATTTAATAATGAAAATAATATAAATGATCAATTGTTATTTAATGCATCTTATGGAAATATGATTCTTGAATTAAAAGGAAATGATGTAGATGTAAACGAGTTATTGAAAGAGTTGGATGGATACAACTATCAAATATTAGGAAACACTATAGAAGAAAAAAATATAATCATAGAAGATGAAAGCATAGATATAGATTATTTATATGATAAATATAACGGTGTTTTAGAAAGTATATTCCCTGTTAAAACTGAAGAAATAAAAGAAAAAATAGAAACTATAAACTTTTTAAGCACTGAAGAAAGAAGAAATAGTGTTATAAGCTTAGCTAAACCAAAAGTATTTATACCAGCTTTCCCTGGAACTAATTGTGAATATGATTCAGCAAGAGCATTTGAAAAAGCAGGAGCCAAAACATCAGTTAAAGTATTTAAAAACTTAACTTATAAAGATATAGAAAGCTCTATAGATACTATGGTAGAAGAAATTAAATCATCTCAAATAATAATGTTACCAGGTGGGTTCAGTGCAGGAGATGAGCCAGATGGATCAGGTAAATTTATTGCAACGGTATTTAGAAATCCTAAAATTGCTGAAGCTATAAATGAATTTTTAAACAATCAAGATGGATTAATGTTAGGTATATGTAATGGGTTCCAAGCTCTTATAAAATTAGGATTAGTGCCTTATGGAGAAATAAGAGATATAAATGAAAGCTGCCCAACTCTAACTTATAATAAGATAGGAAGACATCAAGCTAAAATGGTTAATACAAGAATTGCATCTAATAAATCTCCTTGGTTGTATGATACAGAAGTTGGTGATATTCACAGTATAGCAATCTCACACGGTGAAGGAAGATTTGTAGCGAGTGAAGATGTAATGAGAAAATTAATACAAAATGGACAAATTGCAACTCAGTATGTAGATTTTGAAGGAAAAGCAACTTATGATATAGAGTTTAATCCAAATGGATCAACATATGCAGTTGAAGGTATAACAAGTTTAGATGGAAGAGTATTTGGAAAAATGGGTCATTCAGAAAGAATTGGAGAGCAAGTTGTTAAAAACATCCTAGGTGAAAAAGATCAAAAGATTTTTGAAAGTGGAGTTAAATATTTTAAATAAAAATATATAAGGTATCTCAAAGTAAACATTATAGTACTTATTTTGAGGTACCTTTTTTCGTTTAAACAAATGATTTTTACTAAAATGATGTTGAATGAATATGCTATGTTATGAATGTAAAGAAGTGTCTAAAAAATATATAGAGGAAATTTATCGATTAATGGAGAATAAACTTAAGTAAAGTAAGATATTTGGGTATTAGTGTATATACATATATAAAGTGAAATTTTTATATAATTTTCGACAAGTTTTTCAAAATTAATATGGTAATATATATATGCCATACGCGGAGGGTATGATATGGAAATAAAGGTTTGTGACACTTTATGTTATCAAGGAAGTGCAAAATACAATGAAGATATAATAGGATTTAATCCATTTGGAGCGTGGGTTTTAGATGGAGCTACTGGGCTAAATAATAAAAACCTAATTTCATGCAAAAGCGATGCAAATTGGTATGTAAACTGGTGGAATAATTACTTACACAAAAACATACATAATGAAATGACTTTAAAAGAATTGATGTTTAATGGAGTTAAATGCATAAGCGATGAATATTATAAAAAAGTTGATAAGAATGATATTGATAGATTAGATACTCCATCCAGTTCTATTGCGGTTATAAAATTTTATAATAATAAACTAGAGTATTTTTTACTTGGAGATTGTACGTTTTATTTTAAATTAGGAAACAAAAACTATTTAATAAAAGATCGAACTTTATGTGTTTTAGATAAATTGGTTTATGATGAAATGGAAAAATTGCCTAATTTGGAGAGACTTACATTTGAAGAAATAAAAAATAGTGTGATGAGCACAATAATAAGCAATAGATTGAAAAAGAATACAAAAGATGGATACTGGATATTAGATTTTGATGAAAATGCTATAGATAATGCTATAAATGGATTTATAGATATAAAGGATAATATAAAAATAATGCTTACAAGTGATGGATTTTCATGCATTAGTGATAGATATAAAACAATAGAAGAAGAAAATTTAATAAATGAGGTAGAAAAATATGGAGCAGGAGAAATTTACTCTAGACTTAGAAATATAGAGTTGGAAGACTTTTCAACAACTAAATTTCCAAGATTTAAAGTAAATGATGATTCCTCTTGTGTATATTTAGATATAGATTTTAGCTGATAATTGAAGGGAGAACTATGAAAATACTACATATAATAACACAAAAACCAAATAGCACAGGTAGTGGTATTTACATGAGTGGAATGATAAAAGGGTTTAAAAATATGGGATATAAACAAGGGGTAATAGCAGGAATAGATAGTGATGACCCAAAAGAATGTTTTGGGGAAGATATAAAGTTTTACCCTGTAACTTATAATACAAAAGAGGTCCCTTTTAACGTTGTAGGGATGAGTGATGTAATGCCATATAATAGTACTTTATATAAAAATATGAGTGAAGATATGGTATTTAAATTAAAGGATGCATTTAAAAAAAGGATAGACGAAGCTATTAAAGATATAAAACCTGATTTAGTAATATGTCATCATTTATATTTAATAACTGCATTTGTAAGGGAAATTATCAAGGATATACCTGTAGTAGGAATTTGCCATGGAACATGTTTAAAGCAATTTCAAAGTAATGAATTAAAAAGTAGTTATATAAAAAATAATATATGTAACTTAGATATGATATTTTCGTTGCACAATGAGCAAAAGAAAGAGATTGAAGATATATTTAATATAAGTGAAGATAAAGTATATACTCTTGGAAGTGGATATGATGAAAATATATTTTTTGATAAAGAAATAGATAGTGATACTATCAATATTACTTTTGCAGGTAAAATTTGCAGATTAAAGGGTGTGGAGTCTTTAATAAAATCACTAAATTATATAAGTTATAAAAAAGATATTATAAAAATAAATATAGTTGGGGATGGAAGTAATGAGAAAGAATTTAATTCTATTAAAAAGCTTAGTGAAGAAAGTAAATTTGATATAAAGTTTTTAGGAAAAGTAAAACAAAATGAATTAGCAGAAATACTTAGAAAAACTCATATATTTATGCTCCCATCATTTTTTGAAGGGTTACCTTTAGTAGTTATAGAAGCTTTAGCAAGTGGGTGTACTGTTATAACTACCGATATACCGGGGGTTAGTGAATGGATTGGAGAATATATAAACACATCAGGTAAAATTAAATATATAAATTTACCTAAAATGCGAAAAATTGCTGAACCTTTTGAAGATGAACTTCCTGAATTTGAGAAGAATTTGGGTATTGAAATAGATAAAATGATAAATAATATACTTGAATTTAACGTTCGAAATAAACATTTAAATATGGAAGATAAAACATGGACAGGCTTATGTAGAAGACTAGAAGATTCAATATCAAAAACATTAGGAGATATAAAATAAGTGGACAAATGATTACAAAGGAAATGACCTTATTAAGTATAGTTGAAAAATATCCTAAAACAGAAGATGTATTTCATCAATATGATAAAATTATAGGAGAATGTTTATTGTGCAACAATTTATTTGATACAATTGAAACTGTATCAAATAAATATAAGATTAATCTGGATAGTATTTTAGAAAAATTAAATATAGAATAGATTTTGATAATAAAAAAACATATAAGTTAAAAATTTATATGTTTTTTATTATTTTATAATTGGCATTTGACAATAAATGAAAATGTAAGTAAAATTAAATTAGCAAATGCCAATTATAAAATATAGGGAGATGAATTTATGTCAACATGCAACACATGTCCATCTAATAATGGGTGCACAAAAGATAAAGATAATTGTGGAGTTAAAAATAATCCTTTAAATAACGTAAAAAAAGTTATCGGGGTTATGAGTGGAAAAGGAGGAGTAGGAAAGTCTTCTATTTCGGCTATTATAGCAAAACAATTGAATCAATTAGGGTATAAAGTAGGGGTTTTAGATGCAGATATAACAGGACCTAGTATTCCTAGACTTCTTGGAGTTAGTGAAAAAAAAGCAACTATGGCAGAAGATATGATTTTACCAGTTAAGACAAGTTGTGGAATTAAAGTGATGTCATTAAACTTTCTTACAGAAAATGAAGCAGACCCTGTTATATGGAGGGGCCCTATGATTTCAGGGGTTGTTGAACAATTTTGGAAAGATGTTCTTTGGGGAGAACTTGATTATCTAGTAATTGATATGCCGCCAGGTACAGGAGATGTTGCTTTAACTGTAATGAACTCAATTCCGATAAGTGGAGTAGTTATGGTTTCAGTACCACAAAATCTTGTTTCCATGATAGTTTCAAAGGCTGTAAATATGGCTAGAAAAATGGATATTAATATATTAGGAGTTATTGAAAATATGAGTTATATAACTTGTCCTGAATGTGATAAAAAAATAAGATTATTTAATGGAGAAAATACGGATAAATTTCTAGAAGAAATGAACTTAAAATTATTAGCAGAATTACCTATGATAAATGGGATAAATAATTTAAGTAATGGAAATACAGAAGATGAAGAAAATAATCTTAAATTAGTTTTTGAGCCTATAGTAAAAGATATAATAAGTGATTTAGAAAATATTCAAAAATAGCAATTTCATATAGTTAGAACAGACAACTTATCCAAAATGTGGTAAAATTATTATTCGGATATAAACTATTAATGTGATATTATCACATATAATTTATTTAAAATAGGGTAATATTATTTAATGAAAAGTTAAGCTAAAAAAGATAATAATATAGATTATTTAAATAATATAAAAAATTGGAGGATAATAAAATGATAAAACCATCAGAATACCATAAACAAGGATATACATGTGCAGAGGCTATAATAAAATCATATAATGAAGAACATAACACTGATATTCCAGTTGCGCTAGGAAGTGGAATGGGAACAGGCGTTACAGTTGGAAGTTTATGTGGAGCTGTAAATGCAGCTGTATTAGTATTGGGATATATAAAGGGTAGAGAAGATAACTCTCAATCAAACGATGCTAGAGCTTATTCAAGAGAATTGATGAATAGAGTTAGAGAAAAATACAATACTGAGATATGCTTAGACCTAAAGAAAAATAAGGTTAGCTGTTCAGAAATAATAGATTTCTCATATGATGCATTAAAAGAAATTTTAGCAGCATAAAAAAGATGACATTTAGTCATCTTTTTTTATAGATTAATATTTTTTTCTTTTATTCTTTTATTTACATATCTAGATAATAGCGTGTAAATTACACTAAAAAGAGGAACTCCTATTAAAATACCTAAAACACCAAACATAGAAGAACCTACAAATATAGGTACTAATATCCAAAATGAGGATAGTCCTATAGAGTTACCCACAACAAATGGATATATTAAGTTACCTTCAATTTGCTGAATTACAAGCATCATTATTAAATAATATAATGCCGTTATAGGTTTAACCATAAATATAATAAAAACCGAAAGGGCAGTTCCAATAAATGTTCCGAATATAGGTATTAAAGCAGCTATTGCTACTATAGTACTAATAAGCAATGCATAAGGCATACTAAATATAGTCATACCTATGAAACATAAAACACCTAATATAGCACCATCCATACATTGTCCAGCTATAAATTTTGAGAATTTAAATTCTACTAAATGAGAAATTTCTACTAACTTATTTGCATATTTTTCATCTAAAAAAGCGAAGGTAAATTTTTTACATTGAAGTAAAAGCTTCTCTTTACTTAAAAGTATATAAATTGCAATTATAAACCCTATAACAAAATTAGTTATCGCAGATGTAACACCAACTGTAAATCCTAATATATTTGAGATAAAATAGTTTGCAAATTTAATTACAAAACTTGAAACTTTATCTAATCCAGATAAGATATTAGCATGAATACTATCTGGAATATTTATATGTGAAAAATAATTTGTAACATAAGATTCTAGTGAATCTATATACTGAGGAACCGCACTTATTAAACTAGAAGTACTTTTACCTAATTGAGGAATCACAAAGTTTACAAATGAGTTCACTAATACAAATAAAATAAGTAAAGTAACTAAAAGAGATAATGCTCTTGCTAAAGCTTTTGGATTTTTTAATTTTGTCTTTTTTAAATATGGTTCTATAACTTTATTTTCAAAAAACTTCATAGGAATATTTATTAAAAATGCTATTGCTATACCTATTATAAAAGGTTTCGATATAGAAATTAGGTGAAGAAACATATTTGCAACAGATTTTATATTTAAAAGTAAAAAAGATAAAATTATTATATAAGTTGAGAGTAAAATTTGATTTTTAAATTTGAGATTTTTCATAAAATTACAACTCCTTTCATAAATTTATAATTATACAATCAGTATACAGTATAAAAGTATTTTTTAAAAATCATATTACATATATTGGGAAAAAATTATGATAAAATTAATTATATAAAAGGATTATTTTAATTAGGAGGTGATGCAGTTGAACACTTATTTAGGAATAGATGTTGGAGGAACTTCTATAAAGTATGGAGTTTACGATAAATATGGAAATGAAGTAAAAAAAGGGAAAGATAAAATAAGAACACCTAAGTATGATATGTCAAAGTTTATAAAATCAATAAAATTAATAATGGATGAATGTGGACCTGTAGAGGGAGTAGGGCTTAGCGTTCCAGGATGTGTGAATCCTAATAGTGGATACATACAAGATGGAGGATCTATACGAATATTAGATAAAGTAAATATAAAGTATATTTTAGAAAAAGAGTTAGAAATAAAAGTAGAAGTAGAAAATGATGCAAATTGTGCATTATTAGCTGAAAAATGGATTGGAAATGCAACTGAATGTAGCAATTTTGTATGTATTACATTAGGTACTGGAATAGGTGGAGCTTTGTATATAAACAATGGATTAGTAAGTGGGAATAATTATTTTTCGGGAGAATTTGGATATATGATTCTAGATAATATACATGAAAAATATAGACTAAAAACTTTGAATAAAACTAGCTCAACTGTATCATTTGTCAGAGAAATAGCTAATAAAAAGGGCGTGAATTCTAGAAGTTTAGACGGAGTTTCCGTATTTGATATGATTCAAAATAAGGATGATGAAGTTTTAGAATTATATAAAATGTGGATAAGAAGAATAGCAATTTGTATTTATAATGTGGGGTTTATAGTTGATCCAGAAAAAATTCTTATTGGAGGAGGAATAAGCAATCAACCTATTTTTATAGAAGATTTGAAATCTGAAATGAAAAGACTTTCTATAGAGCTTATAAAAGAAACCGGAAAAATTGAAAATTTATATAAAAAATGGAATATTGGACCTTGTAAGTTTTTTAATGATTCAGGTCAAATAGGAGCTATATATAATTATATAGTTAGAAATGAAATTTAGAAAATACATGTTTATATGAATTTTACTTATTATGTATAAATAACCACACTTATAACAATAATGGTAGATAGAGTTAAATTTATTGAGGAAAGGGTGTTTATTTAGATGGAAATTTTAAAAACTAGAAAGTTAAAAGAATCAGTTTTTTGTGATAACTGTGAAAAAGAAAGAAAGCATACTATAGTAACATACCAAAATATCAATGAAAATAACGAAGAGTGCATAGTTGAAATGAGAAGATGTAAAGCTTGTGGAAAAGAGCAGTCACTAATGTAATTTATTACTTAAATGTATATAAAAAGGAAAAGACTATCTATTAAGATAGTCTTTTCCTTTTTATTCGATACATCTAAAATTTATATGCATATAGCCCTCAAATGCAGGTTGAGATTGGATTTCAGTTATTATACATTTTTTTATATGACCATCCAATAGTAAATCAACACTAAGGTCATTATTATCTTCTACAAATCTTAAAAAAGGAGTTTTAGGTATTTGGATAGGGATGTCTTGCTCAAGATTAGGACCATAAATCAATCCTAAAATATAACCGGATTTTCTTAGCTTTTTATTGTTTTGACTTAAATCTCTTTTAAATACTTCTAACATAAATTTCCCCCTAAAAATTTTTTATAGCTTAAAAACTATATTAAAT
>NZ_LBBT01000220.1 GCF_001006285.1 Paraclostridium benzoelyticum | reverse complement strand
ATATTGAAGATTAAGAGTGACTTTTTGAAAAAATTAGAATATACTTATATCAAGAAGGAAGTGATCAAGTGTATAAAGTAATAACGAATTGTCCGGTATGTGACAAAGAGATGAAAATAATGAAATTAAAATGCAATCATTGTAACACAACAATAGAAAATGAATTTTCGTTTACTAAATTCAATAAATTATCAAAAGAACAACTGAATTTTATAGAAGTATTCTTAGCATGTAGAGGAAATATAAAAGATGTAGAAAAGCATCTTGGGATATCTTATCCAACTGTTAGAGGTAAGTTAGATGAAATAAATAATGCATTAAATCCAAATATAAAAAAAGATACATCTAAAGAAAAACAAAATATTATGGATATGTTAGAAAATGGTGAAATAAGCTCAGATGAAGCAATAAATCTTCTAAAAAAATTATAAAAACTAAATTGTAGCGTATATAGTACTAGCAAGGATTCGGGTTAGTAAGTTATTCAAATAAATTGTAAAGGATGGTAAAAATGGAAGATAAGAAAAGAATATTAAAAATGGTTGAGGAAGGTAAAATAACTTCAGAAGAGGCTATTAAATTATTAGAAGCACTAGAAACTAGCAATAATGAAAAATCAGATGAAAAAAAAGATATATCAGCTGAAGAGTTTTTAAATATAACTCCAAATCCAGATGGAGAAAAAATGTTATACGTAAGAGTATTAAGCTCAGATGGGTCAAAAGTAAAAGTAAATATACCATTAGAATTTATAAAAATAATGGGTGGCATAGGTAAAATGCATATTGGTGAACTTGAAAAACATAATATAGATTTTGATAAATTAATGGATGCAATAGATAAAGGATTTGTAGGTAGAATCGTTGAGGTAGAAGACGGTAATGATCGAGTAATAGTTGAAATATGCTAAGAGGTGAACATATTGAAAGTTATAGTTAAAAGTAAGTCGGGCAATAGTAACTTAAACTTAAATATACCTATGTCTGTAGTTATTGCTGGGTTAAGGTTAGGAAAGCCATTTATAAAAAAAGAACATATAAATAAATATAACAAAGGTAGTAATAGTAAAGAAATCATAAAAGACAGTGAAGATATCAAAGAAATGATAAATGTTCTAATTAAGGGATTAAAGTACTTGAAGAAAAAACATAAGGGATTGGTATTGGTAGATATAGAGGATCATAGTGAGATAGTAAAAATACAAATATAAAACGTATAAACGGGATGGATATTAATTTCAGTCAAAAATTATTTTTATTGTCCATAAGCATTTGAAACTTAATAGCATTATCTAAAAATAGTTAATGTAAATTTAATACTTTTATCTAAGTTTAGGTAAAGTATTTTTGCCTATAATTTCATTTTTACAAATATATCCTATCTTACTCATCGTAAATTTTCAT
>NZ_LBBT01000219.1 GCF_001006285.1 Paraclostridium benzoelyticum | reverse complement strand
CTTATTTATTTAATTACAGTTTTAGCCATAGGGTCCTTTTTTATCCCACTTTAGGTAAAATTTAACCTATAATCTACTTTTCTTAAAGATTTAAATAACCGAGGAAAAATTCCCTCGGTTATTTTAACAGACTATTTGTACACTATCTTTGATAGGTCACAAATATTTAACATTATGTCATATATTTGTTTTAATATGGCTAATCTGTTATTCTTTATAGCCTCGTCCTTGTCCATTATCATTACTGAGTCAAACATATTATCTATTGCTGGTCTTAACGATGCGAATGCATCAAGAGCTTTTGTATATTCTTTATTAGCTAATAAGTGCTCAACATTTGAACTTATTTCTTGGAATTGTTGATATAAATTAAATTCTGCTTCTTCTCTCATTAAGTTTATATTAACTTCATTAGTTTCAGCTTTTTCTGCTAAAGTAGCAACCCTGTTGAACGCTGTTAACATTTCAACTAACTCACCTTTATCTATCCAAGAGTTTAAAGCCTTAGCTCTAGCATACATATCAGCTATATCATCTATATTAGAACTTAATATAGCATCTATAACATCATATCTTATGCCTAAATCTCTAAATAAATTCTTTATTCTATCTTTGAAGAATTCCATTATTTGATTTAAAACTTCATCTTTATCAAACTCTATAAATGAATAATTATCAAGAGTTAATGATACAAGTTCTCTTAAGCTTATATCTAAGTTGTTATCCATTAATATATTTATTATACCTAATGCTTGTCTTCTTAAAGCATATGGATCTTGTGATCCTGTTGGTTGTATTCCTATAGCAAAGAATCCTGCTATAGAATCTAATTTATCTGCTATAGATAAAACTATTCCAGATTTAGTAGCCGGAAGTATATCTCCTGCAAATCTAGGTAAATAATGTTCAAATATAGCTTCTGCTACATTTTCATTTTCACCACTTACTTTTGCATATTCTCTTCCCATTACACCTTGAAGTTCAGTAAATTCAAATACCATACCTGTAACTAAGTCTGCCTTGCATAATTTAGCTGCATGAAGTGTATCTTCTTTTATATCTGTTTCATTTAATTTTTCTAATATATCATTAGCTAATTTTTCTATTCTTAAAGATTTATCATAAACTGTACCAAGTTTAGCTTGGAACACAACAGTTTTTAATTTTTCTATGTAGCTTTCTAAAGACTTCTTAGTATCTTCTTTATAGAAGAATAATGCATCTGCAAGTCTAGCTTCTAATACTTTTTCATTACCTTTTTTAACGTTATCAATTCTATGGCTATCTCCATTTCTAACAGCTATAAAGTTTGGAAGCAATTTTCCATCCTTTAAAACAGGGAAATATCTTTGATGTTGTTTCATTGGTGTTATTACAACTTCTTTTGGAAGTTTGGCATAATCTTCATCAAATTCTCCATAGAATGCAGTTGGATACTCTACTAAATGAGTTACTTCTTCAAGTAATTCTTCATCAAACTCTATTTCTCCACCTAAAGATTTAGCAACATCGTCACATTGTTTCTTTATTAATTCTTTTCTTTCGTCTTGATTTAATATTACAAAGTTCTCTTCTAACTTAGTTAAGTATTCATTTAAAGTATTTACTTCAAATTCACTTTCTCCTAAGAATCTATGTCCTTTAGTAGTATTAGATGATACTATTCCTTCTAACTCTATATCAAGTACAGAATCATTTAATATACAAACCATCCATCTTATTGGTCTTATAAATCTCATGTTCTTTCCACCCCAATGCATAGCCTTAGGGAACGTCATAGATTTTATAGCTTCAGGAAGTATGCTTTTTAAAACTTCACTAGTTAATTGTCCATCTTGCTTTATTTTACCGAAAGCATATTCTTCTTTTCCAACTTGTTTAAAGTATAAGTCTTCTTCTTTTATACCTTTGCTCTTCATAAATCCTAAAAGAGGTTTAGTATAGTTGCCTTCAGCATCAACCGCTATTCTCTTAGCTGGTCCTTTTACTTCTTCTTCTAAATCTGATTGTTTTTCACATATATTATTAACTATAACAGTTAATCTTCTTGGTGTAGAATATACATTAACTTCATCAAAAGTTATTCTATTTTCATTAAAAGATTTAACTATGTTAGTTTTTAATTGGTCCATTGCTGAATTTACATATCTTGCAGGTAATTCCTCAACACCTATTTCAAATAAAAGGTAATTTTTCATTATTTGTCACCTTCCTTTAAAAGTGGATATCCCATTTCTTTTCTTAACTCTACATAAGCCTTAGCTACTGTTCTAGCCATATTTCTAACTCTACTTATAAATGAAGCTCTTTGACTTACACCTATAGCTCCTCTTGCGTCTAGAGTATTAAATGTGTGCGAACATTTTAACACATAATCATATGCTGGAGTTATTAATCCTTTTTCCATAAGTCTTAATGCTTCTTTTTCATATACATCAAATAAGTTAAATAGCATATCTGCATCACACTCTTCAAATGCATATACAGAGTTTTCATATTCAGCTCTATTGAATACTTCGCCATATGTTATTTCATCATTCCATTTTAAATCGTATACACTTTCAACTTCTTGAAGGTACATAGCTAGTCTTTCTAAACCATATGTAATTTCTCCTGTTTCAAGCTCACACTCGATTCCACCAACTTGTTGGAAGTAAGTAAACTGTGTTATTTCCATACCGTCTAACCAAACTTCCCAACCAAGGCCCCATGCCCCAACAGCAGTTGCTTCCCAGTTATCTTCAACAAATCTTATATCATGTGCTTTTGTATCTATTCCTATAGCCTCTAAACTTCCTAAGTATAACTCTTGTATATTATCTGGAGATGGTTTTAAGATAACTTGGAATTGGTGATGTTGATATAATCTATTTGGGTTCTCACCGTATCTTCCATCTGCCGGTCTTCTAGATGGTTCTACATAACATACTTTCCAAGGTTCTGGTCCTAAAGATCTTAAGAATGTATTTGGGTTCATTGTTCCTGCACCTTTTTCTACGTCATAAGGTTGCATCATTATACATCCTTGCTTAGCCCAATAATCTTGTAATGTTAGTATCATATTTTGAAAATTCATACGAATACCTCCTGTATTAAAAACAAAGCCTTTCGTCTACACGAAAGGCCATTAAATGGTTATTTTCTAACTTTTAGAATATCAAAGTATAGAGTATTTGTCAATATGCTTAAATATTAGTTTTGTCAACACTTTTTTAGTATTTAGTTATATCGTCATCCTCTTTTATTAATTCTTCAGTTATATCTTTGTCATCTTTTTTATTATGTTTAACTACATCAGTAACTTCTTTTGCAGTGTTTGTTAACATATTTTTTAGCATATTTAATGTATCTTCATTTAGTTCTCCTAAATCAACAACTGTTTTGTCTTCTTCATTTTGAACTTTTATATTAAATTTGCCTATTACAGCTGCTGAAAGTCCCACTAATGTAACTAAAGGTCCTAGTGCTAACCCAACAACTCCAACTGTTAAAGGAATATTCATTATAATCTTATTGTCTTTTTCAACTATTACTCTTATAACGTTACTTCTTTTTAGCATTTCTTTTAATTGATTCTTTATTTCTTCTGTATCTTTTCCTAAAGCAGTTTCCATTTTTTCTTTTGCTTTATTTTTTACTTTTGCAGTTTTTTTGTTTTGCTCTAAATATATTATTGCATCTAGTACATTTCCATCGCTAATCACTAATGCTTCTTTAGCTTCTGCATAACTTGCACTTGGAACTCTCTCTAATACTTGATCTATCTTTTCTAATGTTATATCAGTCATCAATATCAGCTCCTTTATTATTTTCTATTCCTTGTAATAAGTGTAATGATTTTGTGTTTGCGTTGTCAACGTAAACCTGAATGTAAACTTTTAAAATTTTTGTTAGTTCATTTACTAAGTATTTTGATACCTTAGCCTTACTACAAGTTAATATATCATTCCTAAAAATGTAATCCATTAATTTTATAGTAGTACTATCAATTTTAAAATTATACACATGGTTTTCTTTACACTTTTCACATAGTATTCCACCTTTGTCAACATTAAATACACTACTTTTAAGATTTGTAGTATTGCAGTTGACACATCTATTTACTATTGGTTTAAAGCCTATATAGTCTAAAAACTTTAGTTCAAATGCTCTAGTTATGTATTCTTTATCAACTTTATTTTGAGTATATAGGTAAAGAGTTTGCGCTAGTAACACAAAAAGCCTGTTATTAGTCTGATTTTCATATATAGATCCATCTACTAAACTCGTTATATATGTAGCGTAGGAAAATGCTTCTATATCATATGCAATATCATAAAAATTTTTAATGGTCTCACTTTGACTTACTCTATACATATTGCCTTGTTTTTTTAAAGTAAAATTAGAGTATGAGAAAACCTGAGAAGAAGATAATAACGAGCTTTTATTTCTTTTTGCGCCTTTTGCTATAGCTGATATCTTCCCAAGTTTTCGTGTAAATATTGTTAAAATCAAATCATTTTCTTTATATCTTGCTGATCTTAGCACTATCCCCTGGGTGTTCACAATTATCATGGTCGTTTTCTATCTCCCTGTTCATATTGACTTCGCCATTATTTATATTTATGCTATTTTTTAAGTATAGATAGGCTTCTATACTTCCTGTTTTTTTAAAAAGTTCCCAACACAAATTGTTCATTTTTAAAAACCCCCTTCTTACGCTTATACTATATTTTTAGTAAGAAAGGGGAAAAAAATGCATTAAGTTGTTAGACAATTTTTGACAATGTAATTGTTGTTATTAAAAAATAGATAACCATCCCAATTATATCAAGGGATGTAGCTATTAATGGAGCAGAAACAATTGACGGATCTACATCCATTTTTTTAAACATCATAGGTATAAATGACCCAATCATCGCTCCTATTATCATATTTATAAGCAATGATACAGATACTATTAAAACTATATTTGTGTCCTTTACAAAAACATAAGTAGCTATTCCTATAATTAAACTACATATAATTCCTGTAAATACACCTACCATACCTTCTAATAATACATTTTTAAAATCTAACTTTCTATTAGACAGTGCCATTACAGTAAGTGCTGATGCTTGAGTCCCTATATTC
Organism: Paraclostridium benzoelyticum; assembly: GCF_001006285.1. GTDB lineage: Bacteria > Bacillota > Clostridia > Peptostreptococcales > Peptostreptococcaceae > Paraclostridium > Paraclostridium benzoelyticum. The sequence goes on along the minus strand of NZ_LBBT01000219.1, from coordinate 35,977 downwards.
CCAGCCATACCTGTAACAACTGGAACAAAGTATATCAGAGGAAAATACTTTGAATCTATTACATAATCAAAACTCGATAATATCAATGTAGCTATAAAACTACCAACTAAAGTTACTATAAGCCAAGGTATTCTAGCTTTAAAAGATGACAATACCTTGTCTTTTGGATCTACATTAGTTTGTTCTATAGTATCTCTTTCTTGTTCTGATGTACCAGCGAATTTATACATATCTTCACTGGCTTCTTCTTCAATTACATCTATTACATCATCTACTGTTATAATTCCTTTTAAAATGCGATTTCTATCTATTACTGGTATAGCTATTAAGTCGTACTTAGAAACAAGCTTAACAGCCTCTTCTCGGTCTTCATCTACATATACAGAAATTATATTCTCACTCATTAAATCTTCTATTATGCTATCATCTCTGGATATTATAAGTTCTCTTAAAGATAATACTCCAACTAGTTTATCAAAATTATCAACCACATACATATAGTAGATTGTTTCTGCATCTACAGCATTCTCTCGCATGTATTCTATGGCCTCTTTTGCTGTCATATCTTTATTTATAGATATGTACCCAGTTGTCATTATACCTCCAGCAGATTCTTCTTCATATATAAGAAGTTCTTTTACGTCTTGGGCATCTTCTTGATTTAGAAGGTTTATAATTTCTTCTCTTTCACTTTCTTCTAACTCTCCTAAGATATCTGCCATGTCATCTAAAGACATCATTTCTAAAATATTAGCTTTATGCTCTATGTTTAACTTAGAAAGTATATGCCTAAAAAATTCTGAATCAGTTTCATCAAGTATGGAAGCTGCCATATCTATAGGTAATATTTCAAAAAGCTTTATTTGTTTGTCTTCATCTAAGTTTTCTAATATGTCAAAAATATCCCTGTTATGATATTCTTCCATTAATTCTCTTAATTCTAAAATTTTATTGTTGTCTATTAAATCTTCAACTTGATTTAACAGCAGCTTGGAATGTTCATCTTTCCTATCCATAAAACCCACCTTTATTATTTTTCAGTATACCCAAAGTTATTTATAAAACTTTGTAGGTTTCTCCAATTTTCTTTAACTTTAACCCAAACTTGAAGGTTAATCTGAGATCCTAGTAATAATTCAATCTCTTCTCTTGCTGATTTTCCTATTCCTTTTAACTTTCTACCATTCTTACCTATTATTATACCTTTATGTGAATCTCTTTCACAGTATATAACAGCAGATATATCTATTATATCTTTATCTGGTCTTTTTTTCATTCTTTCTATCTCTACAGCAACTCCATGAGGTATCTCATCATGTACATAATGTAGAACTTTTTCTCTTATAAGTTCAGATACTAAAACTCTTTCAGGTTGATCTGTTATCATATACTCTGGGAAATATTGAGGCCCTTCCTCTAAGTATCTTTCTATTACTTTTAGTAGTCTATCAGTATTCTTCCCTTTTAATGCTGAAATTGGAACAATCTCATCAAACATATTTTCAGCATCATACATTTTCATTAAGTCGAATAATTCTTCTTCACTTAACATATCAATTTTGTTTAAAACTAAAATTTTAGGAGTTTTTATTCCTCTTAAATTTTCAATTATCATTCTGTCTCCTGGTCCAATTTTCTTAGACTCATCAACTACATATAATACTACATCGACATTTTTAAACGCATCTGTAGCCGATTTTACCATAAATTCTCCTAATTTATTTTTAGGCTTATGAATACCTGGTGTATCTAAAAATACCATTTGACATTCTTTGTCTGTATAAACTGCTTGTATAGTGTTTCTTGTTGTTTGTGGTTTATCACTCATTATAGCTATTTTTTCTCCAACTACGCTATTCATAAGAGTAGATTTCCCAACATTTGGTCTTCCTACTATACTAACAAATCCTGATTTAAACATATTAATTCCTCTTTTCAATTTATCTTTTGTTGTTTTAATTTATTTGAAGTCACTACCTGAGAAATAATGTGGAACTAATTCTGCGATAGTTTGTTCCTGTATATCTCCTTGTGAGTATCCAGTTATTATTCTTATGTGTGGCCCAAACTCAATTATTACCTGTCTACATATAGCACACGGATATGTAGGCTCATTTTTTTCTGAATTAGTACTAGCAACAGCTATTGCCTCTATATCTTTATACCCTTCAGAGATAGCTTTAAATAGCGCAGTTCTTTCAGCGCAATTTGTCCCTCCAAAAGATGCACATTCTACATTGCAGCCTGTAAAAACTTTACCACTCTTAGTTAAAAGTGCTGCACCAACTTTAAAATTTGAATATGGTGAATAAGAGTGTTCTCTTGCTTTTTCTGCTATTTCTAATAATTCTCTATTATCCATTATATTAACCTCCATCAAAGACCACCTATACATTATATTTTAAGTAGTACATTACATTATACCAAAATAGAAAAAAAGAAAAAAGTATATTTATATTTCCTTTCAAAAAAAAGCGGGAATAACTTTCCCACCTTTTAATATTGAGCTATTTGTAAAACTAACATAGCTACCAAAACTCCAAGTAATGCCCCCGCTACAGTTTCCCAAAAAGTATGTATTTTACCTTCTATTCTACTTTGTGCAACTAAAACTGCCATTAAGTAAGCAAGTGTAGATGCTACCACTCTTTCTGTCATAAATGTTACAAGTGTAGCAAGTGCAAAAGCAAGCGCCGAATGACCACTTGGCATTCCTCCTTGTAGAGGAGTTCCTGTAGATGTTAATGATTTCACTACTACTACTGCTATTAAAACTAAAACTATACATATAAGAGTAACATGAATTGGCGATTTTCTTATTGTAAAAAATACAGATGCACCTACAGTTTCTAGTTTATCATAAAATAGTAAGTATCCAATTATACAAGCATTTAAACTCGCTATCAATACTCCTCCAGCAGCAACATCTTTTGCTATTTTAGCTAATGGGTGATATGTATCCGTTATCATGTCTACAGTTTTTTCTATAGCTGTATTAAACATTTCTGATATTACAACTAAGCTTATTGTAAATAATAATAGCATCATTTCAAATTTATTAAATTCACAAAACAAACTAATTGTAAGAACTAAAGCTGCAACAAAGTAGTGTATTTTCATATTTCTTTCATGCTTGAAAGTGTATAAAATTCCAGCAATAGCTGCATTAAAGGCATTTATTATCCCTTGTTTACCTTTCTTTTTACCCATAAGTTTACTCCCTTGTTATATTAAGCTTGTTTAGTACATCCTCTTCTCTTTTTCTCATATCCTTTGTATTTTCTTCAGTATCATGGTCATAACCTAATAAATGGAACATACTATGACATACTAAAAAGCATACTTCTCTTTCAAAGCTATGATTATATTCTTCACTTTGTTCTAAAGCTCTTTCTAGAGATATAACAATATCTCCTAAAGATTCTTCTTCTATTTCAACATCAAATTCATCTGTTAAAAGTGGAAAAGATAAAACATCTGTAGCTCTATCTACACCTCTATATTCTCTATTTAATTCATGAATTTCTTCATTATCAACAAAAGATAAACTTACTTCATAATTGTCATCATAACCTTCGTAGTATAATGTTTCAACGATTATATCATTGATTTTTCCTAAAAGGTCTTCACTTACTTTTATTTTATCTTGTCTATTGTCTAATATAATTTCCATAATTTATCTCCTATTTCTTTTGTTTCTATCATCATTAAATTTATTTAACTCTTGTTCTTCATCAAACTTTTCATAAGCTTTAATTATTCTTTGTACTAATTCATGCCTAACGACATCTTTTTCTGTAAACTTGTTTATACCAACTCCATCTACATCTTTTAAAACGTCCATAGCTTGAATTAATCCACTTTTATATTTATTTGGTAAATCTATTTGTGTTAGATCTCCAGTAACTACAGCTTTTGATTCAAAACCTAATCTAGTTAAAAACATCTTCATTTGCTCTGAAGTTGTATTTTGAGCTTCATCTAAAATTATGAATGCATTATCTAGAGTTCTTCCTCTCATAAAAGCTAATGGAGCAACTTCTATTATTCCTCTTTCAATATACTTAGCACATTTTTCATCGCCTAACATATCAAATAATGCATCGTAAAGAGGTCTTAGATAAGGGTCTACTTTATCTTTCATATCTCCTGGTAAAAAACCTAAGCTTTCACCTGCCTCAACAGCCGGTCTAGTTAATATAATTCTACTTATTTCATCTTTTTTAAAAGCTCTAACCGCCATAGCTACCGCAAGATATGTTTTACCTGTTCCAGCCGGCCCAACTCCAAGTGTTATATCGTTATTTCTAATAAGGTTTATATAATGTTTTTGACCTATTGTTTTAGGTTTAACTTCTCTACCTTTTTTTGTTACAGCTATAGTATCTTCTAATTCTTCTATTTGATCTTTATTTCCTTCATTTAATAGCTCTATAGCATAAGTAATACTCTGTTTATCTAAAGTTTTACCTATTTTAAAATTTTTATATAATTCATTTATAAATTCTATTGCTTTTTCTACATTTTTACTTTGACCTATCAAAACTATATTTCCTTCTCTTAACAGTACATCTACATTTAAACTCTTCTCTATTATTTTTATATTTTCGTCAAAGTTTCCAAATAGTTCTCTTTCAAATTTATCATCTGTTATTTCAAAACTCTTTTGTACTATCAACGTTTATCCTCCTTAGTTATCCCTTGTTTGAACTTCTTCTTTATCTTTTGCATCTTTATCTTTATTTATATCCTTAAATTCATTTCTTATATCATTAATAGGTCTTTTATCTGGATTTGAAGGTACTTCTTCTTCACCTTCTTTAGGCTTACTTTCTTGTCTAATTAATTCTTCAGCTTCCGATTTGCTTAAAGAGTGTACCTTAGCTATATTTTCTAAAGTTGTAACAGTTACTATGTACTCTAATTTATCTTTTTTAACTTTGTATTGATGTTTAACATCTTTATATCTTGAATCCACAGGGATAGTGTACTCAAGTTCTTTAAGAGCCTTTTGTTTTAAATCTTCTTTTACTTCTTCTTTATTTTTCTCAACTTCTTTTACATTTACTTCATGGAAAATACTAGACTTTATTTTTAAAGGAAAAGTATAGTCTCCAATATTTAAAACATGTTCTTTGTTTTCGATTTCGTAATTTTTAAAGTCTATATTTCTTCTTAATGTATATTTTTTATCATAGAAGCTAAATGTATATACTGTTTTTTTATTACCAGTTCTTGTTTTAACCTTGTCTATGTAATTTGTACTTTGTTTTGACTCGTAAAATGTAGTTGCCCATACTTCTGGTAGAGATTTAGTGTTCGATCCCGATACTAAGACGTCTCCTTTTCTTACTATATCACCTACATTAGCAACTTGTTTACCACTTCTTGGTATTACCTTCTCTATTATACCATTTTTCTTAGCAATTATATTACAATAATTAGTTTCTTTTTTCTCTTCTAATGATTCATCTTTCTTCGTCACTGTAACAAATATATTAGTTCCTTTTACATTTATAGATACATAGGCAATATCCCCGAACTCTCCCATTATTTGATCTCTTACTTCTTTTCTATCTATGCCCTTTTTATACACACCAGGCTTTACACCTGCTTTTTCAAGTTCCTTCCTTACAAGCACTTTGTCAATTCCCTCTGGAGCTTTTATGTATACATCTGTTACAAATAACGATGTACTCATTAATAAAATCAAGGAAAGTATAGCACAAATCCACATTCCTTTGTATCTATATATACGCCTAGCAAAAAAAGGCAACCCTGTTTTTTGCTTTATTTTAACCTCAAACTTACTGCCTCTATAAATACTTTTAAATGTTCGCATACTTTTCCTATCAACCTTAAGTTCAATTTTTGTGTTTGAAATTCGTTTTACATCATAAACATTAACTTTATTTCTTATTAGTATGTTTAAAAATTTTTCTGTATTTATACCCTCTATCGTTACTACATAGTAACCTCTAATATAACTTATCAAGCGTAATTCCCCCCTATGTAGTGTATTCTACACTATATATAATTCCTTTTATTCCTATCTCCGTCTCTGTAATATGCTTTAAATATAGCTTTTCCCCACATATTTTTATGGTATTTAACTTTGTTTTTATTTTAATTAAATTTACATCGTATTCTAATATGGACTTGTAGTTTTCTATGCTCATAAATGTATTCCCCAAAACAGTAACTGTAGGTTGATTTACCTGTAAATCAGTAGGAACTTCTATCATACTCATAACCCCCTTAATATATTCTATGTCCTTTTTTTTATTTTAATTACTTGTATTAGTTTCTAAGCCTTAATATAATAGTATGTTCCTTTAATACATTTTGAGACTTTTATTTCAAAAAAAATAAAGCCAAGCCGGCTTTTATTTTTATCTATTTATTGACCATATAACGTAATTTAAAAAGAATGCATAAAATAACCAAGCTAAATATGGTAAATTTATATAAGCTGCTCTTTTGTCAATTTTAGCAAATTTAGTTATCATAATTAATACAATCACTATCATAAGTCCTATAACTATCAAAGCTGTGAATCTAAGCCCTAATCCAAAGAATAAAATAGGCCATATAAAGTTCAATCCTAATTGTAAGTAATAATAAAACATTGCATCTCTTACTTTAAGAGTGTTCAATCCTTTTTTAGAAATTAAATAAGCCGAGATACCCATAAGTACATACAAAATAGTCCACACTATAGGAAATACATACCCCGGAGGGAAAAAACCTGGTTTTATTAAATTTGAATAATATGTACTTGTATTTGTCTGACTTAAAAATTCAGATATAAAGCTACTAGAAAAACCAACTATAATAGGTATAAAAACACTTATTATAAACTTTTTTATTTCTTTTGTAGATATGATCAATGAATTCACCCTCTCTTTATCCTCTATTTAGTTTATAAATATGTTATCTAAAATAATATTATTACAATTTTTTGGACAAAGATTATAAAATTAAAAGCAAAAAACCTAGAGCATTAGCTCTAGGTTTTTCTATCTATTGTAAGTTAGATTTAACTAACTCATTTATCATTTTTCCGTCAGCTCTACCTTTTGTTTTCGGTTTTATAGCTGCCATGATTTTTCCCATATCTTTCATAGAAGTAGCTCCTACTTCAGATATAGTATCTTTGACTATCTCATTTAATTCTTCTTTGCTCAGCTGTTGAGGTAGGTATTCCATTAATACTTCAATCTCAGCTTCGGCCTCTTGAACTAAATCGTCTCTTGATGCTTTTGCAAATTCAGTTTTCGCATCTCTACGTTGCTTTAACTGTTTTGTTATTACGTCTATAATTTCGTCATCACCAAGTTCTGTTCTAGTGTCAACTTCACGCTGCTTGATTTCAGCTCTTATTAATGTAACAACAGATTTTTTTACTGTATCTTTGTTTTTCATAGCAAGTTTTAAGTCTTCTTGTAACTTTGCTTTAAGGGACATATCCCTTCACCTCTTATCTACAAAAATTATTTCTTAGCGTTTTTTCTTCTTGCAGCTTCAGCTTTTTTCTTACGTCTTACGCTTGGCTTATCATAGTGTTCTCTTTTTCTTACTTCAGACATTATGCCAGACATAGCACATGAACGCTTAAATCTTCTTAAAGCGCTGTCTAATGTTTCGTTTTCTCTTACTCTTACTTCTGACATTCTTTTTCCCTCCCTCCGATAGCGCAAATTATGCTGGGACTGTAACTCGATTATATCTGCATAATATGCATTACAACCTCACACTTTGTTTATTATAAACTAATCTTATTTTTTTTTCAAGTATTTTTATGAATAATACCTCTAAAAGTTTAATTTATCTATTACTTCTCAGCATCATACCAATCTAATTTTTTTCCTGCTAACACATGATAATGAATATGCTTAACTTCTTGGCATCCATCATCTCCACAGTTATTTATTATTCTAAATCCAGTTTTGTCATATCCTTTTTCTTTAACTATTTTATTAATAACCTTATGAATATGTGCAATTATTTCCATATTTTCTTCACCTATGTCTATTATTGACTCATAGTGCTTTTTAGGTATAACTAAAACATGTAATGGTGCAACAGGATTTATATCATTAAAAGCTAAGACTTTATCATCTTCATAAACTTTATTTGATGGTATTTCTCCATTTATAATTTTACAAAATATACAGCTCATATTTACACCTCCTATCTGTTAAGAGTTATTATTTCTACATATTATACTAAAATTCCTTCTACATATTCATCTTTTACGTGTAATATTTTAGTATTTAATATCTTACCATGTATATCTTCATCACTTTCAACTACTACTCTTATATAGTTAGGTGTTAATCCTTCATATTTTTTGCCTTCTATATTCTGTTCAAATAGTACTTCAAACTCTTCTCCTATAAAGTTTGTTGCAAAATCACTAAAATTCTTTTTATTTAATGATATTAATTTATCACTTCTTAGTTGCTTCATTTGAGGATCTATTTGATTTTCCATAGTTGCTGCTGGTGTTCCTTTTCTTGGAGAGTATTTAAACACATGCATTTGAGAAAGTTTTATATCACTTAAAAACTCATATGTTTTATTAAATTCATCATTAGTTTCTCCTGGGAATCCAACTATTACATCTGTAGTTATTGCCACTTCAGGCATCTTTTCTCTTAATTTATCAACTATTTCCTTATACTCTTCTGTAGTGTATCTTCTATTCATTCTTTTTAATGTTTCATCACATCCACTTTGTAATGATAAATGGAAATGGGGACATACTTTTGGCATTTTAGAAACTGTGTCTATAAATTCATCAGTCATTAATATAGGTTCTACCGAACTTAATCTTATTCTCTTAACTCCGTCAATTTCATCTATAGCCTTTATAACACTTAATAAATTAACTTCAGCATCTTTTACATCTTTTCCATAAGATGCAACATGTATCCCAGTTAAAACTATTTCTGTGTATCCATTATGTGCTAACTTCTTAGCTTCATTTACTACACTCTCTAAATCTCTACTTCTTACTTTTCCACCTCTTGCGTAAGGTATTATGCAGTAAGAACAGAATCTGTCACATCCATCTTGAATTTTCATAAATGCTCTAGTTCTTCCATTAGCTTGATTTATTTCAATTTCTTCAAAAGCTCTTACTTTCATTATATCGTCAACTGTACTAGCTTTTTTAGATGCATCTAATTTTTTTATTTCTTCAACTATTTGTCTTCTCTCGTTAGTTCCCATAACTAAATTTACTTCTTCTATTTCTAAAATTTCTTCTGGAGAAACTTGAGAGTAGCATCCAACAACAGCTATTATAGCATCTGGATTTTTCTTTTTCATTCTTCTTATATATTGACGTGATTTTCTATCACTCATATGTGTTACTGTACATGTATTTATAACATAAACATCTGCAAATTCTTCACTATCAACTTGAGTGTATCCATCTTTTTTAAACATCTCAAGCATAGCTTCTGTTTCATATTGATTTACTTTACATCCTAAAGTATAAAAAGCTACTTTTTTCACTCTAATCATTTCCTCCTAAGTCACTTAATTCGTATAATACTATAGATGATGCAACAAGCGATGCTGTTTCAGTTCTTAGAATTCTAGGCCCAAGAGACACTGATTGTCCACCTATTTCTTCTATAGCTTTAATTTCAGTATCTTCAAATCCGCCTTCTGGTCCTACGAAAATACCTATATTTTTTATATCTACACCTTTTATAGCTTGTTTAATCGATTTTGTTCTTTCATTTTCATATGGAGCTATATTAAAGTCATTTTCTTTCATATCAGCTAGTGCTTCCTTAAAGCTTAAAACTCCTCTTAATTTTGGAATTTTTCCACGCTTACTTTGCTTTGCAGCTTCATATATTATTCTTTCCCATCTTTCGATTTTCTTGTCTTCTTTTTTATCATCAACTTTAACAACAGTTCTCTTCGTCTGAACTAGAATTATCTCGTCTACTCCAACTTCAGTTAACTTTTGAAGTATCATTTCCATCTTAGGTCCTTTTGGAAGGCCTTGATATACTTTTATTTTCAAATCAGACTCTCTTTTTATGTCTACAACCTCTACTATATTAAGTTCAACTTGAGACTTATCTATATTAGTTATTTCACATATGTATTCATTGTTGTCATTATCACATACTTCTAGTTCTTCTCCAATTCTACATCTTAAAACTTTAGAAATATGTTTTACATCTTCACCTTCTATAATACATGTCTTATTTTCAAGGTTTATATTTTTCTTTCCTACAAAAAATCTATCCATGCAATTCACCTACTTTGCTATTTTAGATACTATAGCGTTCCACTCACCTAAAGACTCTACATGTACTATTTCAAGTCCATTTTGAGTTAAAGCTTCTTTAACTTCATCTACTTTAGCATGTATTATTCCTGAAGATATAAATACAGCATCATCTTTCATAAATTGCTTTATATCTTTTGCTAGTATTTTTATTATATCCGCTATTATATTTGCTACAACTATATCCGCTTTATCCTTTACAACTTCCATTAAGTTTCCGTGAAGTGCATTAACACTACCTTCTACTTTGTTTAACTCTATATTTTCTTTTGAAACTTTTACAGCAACTTCATCTAAATCAACAGCTAATACATCTTTAGCTCCTAATTTTGCTGCTGCTATTGAAAGTATTCCACTTCCACAACCTATATCAAAAACTTTAGATTCTGGTTTAACATACTTTTCTAATTCTCTTATACACATACTTGTAGTTTCATGTGTACCCGTTCCAAATGCCATTCCTGGATCTAATTCTATTATTAAATCAGTATCTTTAGCTTCATAATCTTCCCAAGTTGGCTTTACTACTATTTTCTCACCTATTTTAGTTGGCTTGTAGTAGTTTTTCCATTCATTTGCCCAATCTTCTTCATCTACTTGAGAAAGTTCAACTATAGCTTCTCCTACATCTATTCCGAATTCTTTAAGTCCATCTATTTTTTCTTTTATTAATTTTATATCGTCAGATACATCTCTTTCTTCTGTTATATAAGTTTTTATTATAACTCCATCATACCCGCTATTAAAAATTTCTTCTTCAACAAAATCCCAATCATATTCATGTTTCTTTTGGAATTTAAAATCTTTAGGATCTTCTATAGATACTCCACCTACATTTTGTTCATATAATATATTTGTTATAGCTTCAACTGCTTCAGTTGTTGTCTTAATAGTTATTTCTGCCCATTTCATTTATGTACACGCTCCTTTTAAAATTCCTGTTTTTCGTAAACTTTATTATATCATATTTATTATTGTCTTTTAAAATAATCTTTTATACTTTAAAACACATTTATACTTTTATAAGTTTTAAAATAAATTCATAAAAATAAGAAAATAAACCTAAGTATTGTTTCTCTTAAGTTTATTTTCTTATTTTTATAGCTATGTAGATGAATTGTATATAACTATGGAACTTGTTGTAGCTGCATTTGTCGCTATGTTCATGGCTTGATTAATATTTGATATAATTTTATCCATTATTATACTATTAATTTCTATATCATCAATATATTTAGATAATGCAATAACTGCACTAATCATGTTTCTGTATCTTTCTCCTAAAATAAAGTTTCCATACCCTTGATGCTCTTTTAAAGTATCTGATATATATTTAATTTTTTCTATTAAATGTTTTACATCTTTTATATCTATAAGAGCCATAACTCCTATTAGCGGATATCCAAACTCATGAATCTTACATTTATTTTTTTCTAATTCCTTTTTTATTTCTATACATCTATTAAGTGTTTCCTTGTTTTTGTTAAAAGAAAGAACATGCGATAAACTTTGAAGAGTTCTACGATTATGAAACCCATTTTTCATTAAATACTCATATGCTATTTCCATATTATTCAATTCCTCTTCAATGTCCCTTGCGCTTATTGCAATTATACATGTTATCATGTATTCTTCTACACCTATTGAAAATGGATGATTTTGTATCATAGATTTGTATACATATCTCATTTTTTCTATACACTCATCTATATTTATTTTATTCTTATTTTCAAATATTACATTTGATACTAGTGCTAAACAATCTCCTGAGCAAAATTTATTTAATTTCAACTTTTTATGGATATTTAAAATTTCATCGAAGCTAGACTTGGGATTTGCTTGAAATGATAGTATTATTGCCGTGTTTATTGAACTTTTACCTCTAAAGTCAGAGAATATAGAGGTGTTTTCTCTTATAATTTCCATACTCTCGTTTACTAGATTTGTATTTATTTTTTTATCTTTTAGTGTATACTCAAGTGCACATCCATGTATTATTAAGCCCATCCAAGATGATGCATTCACTTTTTTCAATGACTCATAGTTGTCTATCAAAAGGTCTAACCTTTTTTCCATAAATCACCTCTACACTTTTTAATTTAATTTTTAATTATTTTCTCATTATATCTACCCATTATAATTTCATCTACATAAATTCCATTTTTTATAGCTGCGTATTTTTTTATACCTTCTTTTTTAAATCCAAAATTTCCATACATATTTATAGCTTTATTATTATCTGGGTATACACCCAATTCAATTCTTGTTAACATAAGCCAATTATCTGCTAAATCTAATATCGCTTCCATTAATTTTTTTCCTATTCCCATACTTTGATACTCTGCGTGTACACTTATTCCTAAACTACCACTATGTCTTAATCTCGGCGATGAGTTCACGTTCAAAGATACAATTCCAACTACTTTTTTATTTTCACTTTCTTTCAATTCAGCTACGAGAATATGTGTATTTAAATCTAGGCTCTCAGTATGCCTCTTTGTTCTATCTAACCTTTCGCTACTTATTGCTAGCATATTTTCCATAACGCCCTTCATTCGTCTTATTTCATTTATATCTTTTGAATCTTCAACTTCAACTGGTCTTATCGTTAATTCCAATCTTTCTCACCTCCTTACTATTATAATATTAATTGTAATATACTTTATTTAATCATGTAATAAATAAGAGGTAATTTTTCATTACCTCTTTATTTGTTATATTATTTTTATGCTAAAATCTAAATTTTTAGCCTTTATAATAGTATTTTCATTTAAAATTTTAAAGTCTATGCTTTTATCTCCTTGATATACATTTTCAGCTTTTATTCCGTTAAATATAAGTTTTAAACTTTTATAAGTATTTTCATACCCATTATTTAAAACTGAACTTTTAAATTCTATATTCTCACCTGAATTTATACAAAACTCATATAAGTTATATTCTCCATCTTTGTATTTAAAATCTTCCCCATTATCTTGATAGTGAGTATACTTGAAATTACTTTCGTATGGATATATATCTAAAGTGAGTTCATCAATTTCCTTTTCTCCTATATAGTTTATACTTGGATAATTTGGTATTATAGAGCCTTCCTTGATATATATAGGACACACATCTAAAGGAGTTTCTTTTATTATATATTGCCCTCCTTTAAGTTTCTTTTTATTCCAATAATCAACCCAATTGCTTCCTTTAGGTAAATATACCATTCTAGCTTTTTTACCTTGTTCTAAAATTGGAGCTACCATAATTTTTTCACCAAACATGAATTGGTCGTTTATTTCATATGTATCAATATCATTTTGATAATGAAGTAGCAAAGGTCTTATAATAGGAAGTCCATTGTCTTCACACTCTTTAAATAAATCATAGATATATGGAATTAATTTATATCTTAATTTGATATATTTTTTATTTATCTCTCCTGTAGTCTTATCAAATGCCCAAGGCTCTTGATCTCTAGAGTATATAGTTGTGTGATTTCTAAATAATGGTGTAAATGTTCCAACTTGTACCCATCTACTTAAAAGCTCTGGAGTAGTATCATATCCAAATCCGCCTACATCTGTTCCACAAAATGCCATACCACTAATCCCTAAATTCATAAGCATAGGTACGCTCATCCTTAAATGTTCCCATGTACTTTGGTTATCTCCAGTCCATGCAGTTGAGTACTTTTGAGTCCCTGCATAACATGCTCTAGTAACTACAAATGGTCTCTTATTTGTACTTTTTTTGATTCCTTCATAAGTAGCTTTATCCATCATATGCCCATACACATTATGAACTTCTTTATGTTCTACAATTTCTCCATCATTGTTAAACTTTAAATCTAAAGGCAATTCAACCCCTAAATTTGCAGGTTCATTCATATCATTCCAAATTCCAGAAACCCCTATATCTGTTAAATTTTTTTGATTTTCTGCCCACCAATTTCTAACTTCTTTATTTATAAAATCTGGGAAAACAGAGTGTCCTGGCCAAACCCATCCTGTATGTACAATTCCATCTTTATTTGTTGCAAAATACCCTTTTTTAAGTCCTTCATTAAAAATTTTATAATCTTTATCAACTTTTACTCCTGGGTCTATAATTGTGACTAGCTTAAATCCATCTTCATTTAGTTTTTTTATCATTCTCTTAGGATTTGGGAATTTTTTATCGTCCCATGTAAATACTCTAAATCCATTCATGTACTCTATATCCAAATATATGCAATCACATGGAATTTCTTTTTCTCTAAATTTTTTTGAAATTTCCATAACATTTTCTTCTGGACAATAAGCCCATCTACATTGCTGATATCCTAACGTCCACATTTGAGGAAGCGGTGTAGTTCCAGTTAAGTAAGTATATCCTTTTAATACATTTTTTACCGATGGTCCATATATAAAATAGTAATCTATATTTCCATCTATAGCTGCAAAATAGTAATATTTTGAATTTTCCTTACCTAGATCAAAATGAGTTTCAAATGTATTATCAAAGAAAATACCAAAAGCATTTTCTTTTCTAAGATTTATAAAAAATGGTATAGATTTATATAGTTTCTCATAAGTTTCTCCATGTGGGCTTGGATCATCTGTATTCCAATTTAAATAATGGCAGTTCTTTTTATTTAAATGCCCTGTTTTTTCTCCAAATCCATAAAAATACATATCATCCTCTAGCTTCTTTGGCATAAACACTTTAAAGTCCATATGCTCATTAGGTTTATGTCCTTCTTGAATTGCTATGTCTAATCTTCCTGCACAGTTTTTTATAAACGGCTCTCTTTTGCCTCTATAATCCTCACATAGTAATTCTCCTAGTTTATTATATATATCTATCTTAAATTCATCATATATGTTTACAGTCAGTTCACTTGTCTTGATTTGTATGTAGTCATTTATCTCAACCACTTCAAAGTCACAATCTTCAAATTTTAAATTTTCTATAGCATATGAAGCTTGCTTTTTTCTAAATATCGGTGCGAAAAAATTTATTATATTAGAATTTACTATACTTACCCTTGTTTCTATTTTTTCATATTGTATATTTATAATATTGTTTCTTATATTGTAATCTAATATTTTACCAAACATTTTTTCTCCTTTATATTCTACAAGCTGATGTGTTTTACATCAGCTTGCAATTTCATTTTATATACTCTTTATTTCATTAAAAGCGTCTTCTAAATCATTTTCTACTTTTAATATTTCTTCTTTATCAACTTCAACTATTTCTATAATTTGTTTAGCTCTGTGTAGTATTTTTTCAAAATTTTCATCATTTGTTCCTAAATCTTTATATAAATATTCTAATTCATTGACTTTGTTAATAAAGTTAATTAAAGTTTCTTTATTATCTATAACAGTTATTTTATTAGTATCTAACCCCAAAGCTTCTATTTCGTAAATCCTAGTTGCTCCACCAGAGCCTTGTTCTGATTTATTTATATTAACTTTTATGTACCTAGCTAATTCATAGTTTAAGTCATCATTAGATATTGAACTTGAGTTATTTGAAACATCTTTTATTTTTCTCCAACTTTGACCATCATTACTAACTTCTATATTATACTGAGATGTATTCATACTTTTAGCTTCTCCACCTGCTTCAGCATGACTAATTCTTAATTGTTTTATAATATTTTCTTTCCCTAAGTCAACTTGTATATAGTTTCCACTTTCTCCAAGTGCACACCATTTACTATTTAATTTACCATCAAATGCAAACTTAGCATCTTCATTTTCATTAGTTTTTGCATTTGCAATTGCTTCTTTGTTTAAAGCTAAATTCTTTAATCCATCTTTAGCTTGGCTACTTACAACTATATAATCATCTTTTTTATTTACAGTATCTCCCGCTGGATTTGATACTATCTGTGTTACAGAGTAAACTCCTGGTTTATCAAACTTTATACTCACTTCATTTCCTGTTACTTCTTCATTTTTATTTAGTCCTTCTATTTTCCACTTAACAGTTTCTCCTGCTAAAGATTTATCTTTAAAATTCACAGACTCCCCAGGTAAAACTATCGGTGAGCTAACTTCAAAGTCAGCTTTTGGAGCTTCTAGATCTGGCCATTTCACAGTAATTTTAGCTTCATTTTTTTCTTCACTTTTAAACAAATTACTTATAGGTTTAACTATAAAATTAGATTTAGAATCTAATTGAAGGTCTCTCTCAATATCTTTTACATAAAAAGCATTGGTTGGTGTAGACCCTACTAGTTCTCTATGCCCATCACTATGCTCTAAATATATTTCATAATGGCTAATATTCTTTTTTGATTTATCCCAAGTTAGCCTTGCATTACCATAATAATTATCTATTACTTTAAACTCTTCCACTTTTAAATTTTTTATCTTAGACACTTTGTCTTTAGTATTTTTGTTATTTATAGCTACCTGCCCTAAATTTAAATGATATGAACTAGACGATTCTTTTCCTTCTATAATTAAAGAAATTTCTTTTATTTTTGACTTTTCGAATTGACTTAGAGATGCTTTTGCATCTATCCATTCCCCACTTTGTTTAGATTCTAAGTTAATTATTTTATGCTCACCATTATCTAGTTCAAATTCTAATTTAATATTAGACTTTCCTCCACTTTCTTTGTACTTTATACTAACCTCACTGTTATTAGTTAGCTCTAAATCAGTTGCAAATAATTTGACCTTAGTTGTTCCTCCATTTGCTAAACTTCCATTTATACCTATCGAATTGCCTCCATAATAAGCATTTTTATAATCAATATTAGCAGTTAAATTATTTTTATTGTTATCAATTATCCATCTGTACGTAGGAAGTATATCCATCATTCCTCTATGATTCCAGTCCTTTTCTGATACCTGTAATCCATCGACATTGAAAAATTCACCATTACCCATAGAGAAGTTAGTTACAAATGGTAACTGTGTTATTGGGCTTTTCTCAACTATGTTATTAGAAATACCTTTCCAGTCTTCACTACTCTGACTTCTTGGATCTCCTTTTTCATTAACCCAAAACCTACTTTCTTTTTGTAAAAATTCATCTACTGTTTTTGATGAATCATAAGTCCAAGATGGACAGTATAATCCTAAAGAGGTGTTAGCTTCTTGATTTTTAGGGAATAAGTAATTCCATTTTATAGGCGTATTATATCCATTAGCTTGAACATCAACCCCTGCATACAAATCGTATTTATCTCTTCCCATTTTTTTTGCTAAATCTCCAGACTCTTTAAGCTCATTCCCTGTTACATTATATATAAGTCTATTATCATCATTATTTGGATCTACTACTGAATATCTATCCTCAGTCCACCAAAAATTTAAAAACATACTATCAGATAACTCTTTTCCCTTTTCACCTAAAAAATTCTGATTATATTGATTTAACCTATTTTGCCAAAATACTCTACCATCATCAATCATAGAATCATACCATACGATTTCCATATTTTTTGGCTTTATCTTTTGTAAATATTCTAAAAACTCTTTCATTAAGTCTGCAAGTTCTGGATTTATATAATCTGCTCCCCTATTTCCAGTTTCTTGATTTATAAACCATCCATCAAAATTATAATATTGTGCCACTTCTACTAATTTATGTGCCATTGGAAAACTTCCATCTTTATCTTTAACTAAAAATTCATGCATCCATTCGAATTTTCCTCCATAATCTTCTGGGGGGAAAAATACAGTACCTAAAACCGGAACCCCATTTGTATGTGCTGAATCTATTATATCTGCACTCGGTGGAACTATTAGTCCTTCACCTGCTGACCCTCCCCAGGCCACTAATGTATCAATATATTGCCAGTAGCTAAAATTGTATCCTTCAAATTCAGTTTTACCTTGAGATGGAGTAGAGCTGGTTGTTTTATTGGCTATAGCTAATGATATAACCTTGACTTCATCATTTTGTGAATTTTTAACAACATCTCCTTTTGTCCTTGCTTGTAGTGGAACTGTTCCAATGTTAAACTTAGCATCTTTGTCATTATTTGGACTCCATGCTAAAAGTTCTTTTGGATACCAATATGATGAAAATGGCTGCCCTGTCTCTTCTTGAATTTTCTGATCTGATTCAAGAAGCGCATGTCCTATTATAGGTGTTGATCCAAATAAACTTAACGCTACAATAGTTGATGTAATAGTCTTTTTATATTTCATGTAGATCCCCTTCCATTTATAAAATATTTACTACCTATTTAAATATTTATAAAGTGCTCCTATTTTACCTGAGTCATTTTGAAATTTACAAACATCAATATCTACCATATCAATCACTTCTGGATTTAATAATTCTAAGTTTCTTTTAACATTTTCTATTAAATCCGACCTCACACTTACTCCTCCTCCAATTAAAATCTTCTCTGGAGCGAAACTGTAAGCAATGTTGTAAATTCCTACAGCTAAACTAAAGTAAAACTCTTCTATTTCCTTTTGAACTTCTAAATCTCCACTTTCAGCTAGCTCAAATACTTTTTTCCCATCTAAATTTAATTTTTTTAGTTTATTAACTCTATCAATCAAATTATAGGTAGATCCGAGCCTACTAAATGTTTTATAGTTTAAACTTTGAAGTTCCGACCTTCTGTGTTCTAATATATTTATTCCAAACTCTCCAGCCATACCTCTATGTCCTCTATATAGTTGGTTGTTGATAAACACACCTCCACCAATTCCAGTTCCTATCGTTATGCATACAAAGTTTTTATTATCCATCGCATTACCTTTATACTTTTCAGCCATAGCAACACAATTAACATCATTATCGTATACACATTCAAGTCCTGTATGCTTCTTTATATATTTATTTAAATACAGATCTTGTAAATCAAATACAGATCCCATGAAATGTATATATCCATCATCATCTATTCCCCCAGGTACACTCATAGCAACTCCATCAATTTCATTTTCTAATTGATAATTTTTTATAATATCAACTAAAAGTTCCAAAGTTTTTCCTTCTCCTTGATGAGGTGTAGGAACTAAATTAGAATCTAACATTTCACCATCTTTATTCATCAAACTATATTTAATATTAGTTCCACCTATATCAAAAACAACATACTTCATCCTCAAATCCCCCTCCACAAGAAATAATGCATTTTTAAATTTTTCCATTATTAATTTTCAAAGTAGTATTATTGGCTATTGACGAAACACTCAAAGTGCGCCTTTTGCACTTCGTGTGAAGGAAATAGCCAATAATACTACGATAAGTCTATATGTAAAATTTAAAATCCATTATTCTCAATCAATTTTTTAAACCAATAAGCACTCTTCTTAGGAGTTCTTTTATATTCATCATTTATATTAACTTCCACAAATCCATATCTATTTTTATATGAGTTTAACCAAGACCAGTTGTCCATAAATGTCCATAAATGATATCCTCTAACATTACATCCTTCTTCAATAGCCTTATGAACATATTTTAAGTGCTCTTTTATAAACTCGATGCGATAGTCATCATTTATTTGTCCATTTACTTTAAACTTTTCTTCACCTTCTACCCCCATGCCATTTTCAGATATATAAAAAGGTATATTATTGTAATTGTCTCTTATGTTAATAGCTAAATCATAAATACCTTTTTCATAAATTTCCCATCCTCTATGAGGATTAATTTTTTTACCTGGCATATCATAGAAATCGAAAAAGCTCTCTGGTGTTAGTATATCTCCTTTTGCACTTTCCTTTGCCTTCACTCTTCTAGGCTGATAATAATTAACACCTAATAAATCCACAGTGTTATTTTTTATAATTTCTAAATCCTCATTTTTATAAACAGGAATTAAATCATGACTTTTTAAAAATTCTACTAACTCATTAGGAAACTCTCCATGTACAGATGGATCTAAAAACGATCTATTTAATATTAAATCTGCAATATTAGATGCGTTTAAATCTTCTTTTGAATTGCTTCTCGGGTATGAAGGAGTTAAGTTTATTATTATCCCTATTTGCCCTTCTAGATTTAATTTTTTATACTCCATAATAGCTAAAGCACTTGATAGCATTATATGGTATCCAACTTGCACAGCTCTCTTAAAATCCACTACAGCTGGATAGTGGTATTCACCTAGGTATCCACATTCTACAGGTACTATCGGCTCATTATGAGTAAACCAATTTTTAACCCTATCTCCAAATAATTCAAAACATAGCTTTGCAAAGTTTTGATATCTATTTACAACATCACGATTTTCCCATCCTCCTAGTTCTTGTAAATACATCGGCATATCAAAATGAAATAAATTTATAAAAGGTTCTATCTCATTTTCTAAAAGAGTATTAATTACATCATTGTAAAAATCTACAGCTATTTCATTTATACTTCCATCTGATTTTATAAGTCTAGACCAGCTTATTGAAAATCTAAATGAATTATGTCCTAACTCTTTCATTAATTTTATATCTTCTTTATATTTATAATAAAATTGGCTAGTATTGCTTGGTCCTATTTCATTATGAAATTTCTCTGGTGCTATCTCAAACCAATAGTCCCATATATTTTTTTCTTTTCCTTCAATATCAAATGCACCTTCCATCTGAGTTGCAGAAGAAGCACTCCCCCACCAAAAATCCTTCGGAAATACATAATCCATAGTAGACCTCCATATAAATTATTTTTTTACTTTTATCCCACAGTAGTCTAGAACTAATTCACAAAACATCATATTAGCCCAAGAGAACCAATCTCTAGTAAACATATTTGGGTCATTTGGATTAAACCCTTCATGCATTAAGTAAGTCCCTGCATCAGTATTTTTCATTATTTCTATTAATTCTCTTTTTTTGTTTTCATCATCTGTAGTTAATCCTTGCATTGCAAGAGATATATGCCATATATATCCTTCTGGAGTATGTGGACTTCCGACTCCACTAGCATATTTTCCTATATGAAACTCTGAATTTTCAGTGCTAAGTATAAATTTTCTTGTATTTATGTACCTTTCATCATTTAAATCAGCATATCCTAAATAAGGTATTGCTAGTAAACTTGGTAAATTTGCATCATCCATTAAATTGTAATTTCCTAACCCATCAACTTCATAAGCGTATATTTCTCCACATCTTGGGTGATTATAAACTGCATATTTTTCTATTCCTTCATTTATTTCATTTCTTAACATCTCAGCTTTTTTAGCTAATACATCATCATTTATTATATTCATCGCTATTTCGTTTATATAGCCTAATACCACTACCGCAAACATATTAGATGGAACT
The DNA here is from genome assembly GCF_001006285.1 of Paraclostridium benzoelyticum. Taxonomy (GTDB): domain Bacteria; phylum Bacillota; class Clostridia; order Peptostreptococcales; family Peptostreptococcaceae; genus Paraclostridium; species Paraclostridium benzoelyticum. The sequence goes on along the minus strand of NZ_LBBT01000219.1, from coordinate 14,443 downwards.
AGATAGCTATATGTACAAGCATCATCACTTGGTCTAAATCCGCACCAAGTCATTCCAATTTGTTTATGAACTGGTCCTTTTCCACTTCTTGCTAGAGTATCTAGTTGTCTACAATCTAATCTTTCAAATAAATACGGTGACTTTTCTTCGTGGTTTTGCTCAACTTTCCATAATTCTATTATTGAATTTGCAGCCTTTACAAATGTTTCATTAAACTGAGAAGTTCTACCTGTATTTTTATATAATAAGTAACTCAACTGTATAGGAAAACATAAAGAATCTATTTCATACTTTCTTTCCCAAACTTCTGGTTTCATATCTGTTAAATCAGTTTGATGCCCCGCCTTATTTGCACTTTCATTAAATGCATTTGCATATGGGTCTATTAATATATATCTAAATTGTCTTTCTACTAACCCCTCTATCATATCTGCTATTTCTTTATCTTCATTAGCTAAAACTAAATATGGTCTAATTTGACAAACAGAGTCTCTAAGCCACATAGCTGGTATGTCCCCAGTCAGTACATATGTAGTATCATCTTCCATTCTCTTAACAGTAGTGTTTATAGTGTTTAAGATACACTTTTCAAACATCTCTGCTATTTTTTTATCATCTTTAAATTTTTCCTTAACTGTTATTATTAGCTTATCTATTGAACTGTACATAATTTCCTCCCATAATTTACATAAGAGGCTACCATATTGATAGCCTCTTTATATAATTTAAATATAATTTTATTATTTTTTATCTGCCATCCATTTATCATATTGAGCTTGTATGTTTTCCATAACTTTATCTATTCCCGCTGCATCTAACTTTTTGTTTAACTCATTTAAATACTTATCTGTATCTACAGATCCTGTAAATAATGGCGATTTAAATTCTTGAACTATGTTTGATATATTAGCTACTTCATTGCTTATCTCTGTGGTATCTACATAGAATCCTAATGTTGGAGAAGCAACCGCTGACTTATTAAACTCTTCATATTGTTCGATTCTATCTTTTGGATCAGTATCGTATGATTTAGTTATAAGTACATTTCCTAAAGCCCAAGATGGCATATTATATCCTTTAGCTTCTTCAGTTTTAGTTATAGTCTTATCTTCATTTGTCTTATAATGTACACCCTCTATACCTCTATCTATTAAGTTTCTTAAATACTCATCTGTATTTAATAAGTTTAAGAACTTAAGAGCCTCATCTGGATGTTGAGATGTTGCAGATATTGACATTACAGATCCAGTAACTGAGTTATTTATAGTTAAAGGATCATGCATTGGTGTATATCCAATTTCGTACCCTGCATTAGATGACCACATTTCCTTAGCTCCTGGTGCATATTGTTCTTTTCTTACGAACCAGTTTTGAACACTCATCTCATGTGGATCAGTATCTGTTGCTGCTTGAGAATGTATGTATCCTTTTTTATAGAAATCTCTTAGTGTATTTAAAGTTTTCTTTACATCTTCTTGTTCATATAGATTTACAATTTTACTTGTATCTCCTTCTAAAGATATTGCAAATGGTAAGTTATCCCCTAATAATAAGTCATACGGCATGTATGGCATGAAGTTTGCTCCTGCCGCCATTGGCATTTTTAAGTCTGGGTTCTTAGCCTTAACTTTTTCTAATACTGGACCTAAATCTTCTAGAGTTTTAACATTTGACATATCTACTCCAGCTTTCTTAGCCATTTCAACATTATATGCCCATCCCATTTGTTGTCCAACTTCTTTATTTGCAGGTATTCCATATAATTTTCCGTTTATAGATGCCCCTTCTAAGAATAATGGGTTTATAGCCTCTTTTAATTCTTTAGCATTTTTATCTAACATTTCATCTGTTATTTCTAAGTATGCTCCCTTTTGTGCATTTATTGAATAATCACTTGCAAATGCTAAATCATATGGCTCTCCTGATGAAGTTATAACTTGCATTTTTTGACCATAATCTCCCCAGTCTACCATTCTTAAATCTATAGTTACACCTATCTTTTCCTTTGTATATTTATTAACTTCTTCCATAACCTTAGCTTGGTCTGGTTGTGGAGTTCCTATCATATACCATACTAATTCTGTGTTTCCATTTGAGTCTTTTGCTGCACCCTTATCATCATTTGAACTACTACATCCCGTAAGAATTGTTGCCCCTAAAGTCGCCGCTAAAAATAAGCTCGATACCTTTTTAAATTTCATATTACTTCCTCCCCAATTTTATTAGTAAGTTATTATTCTTTTACTCCTCCAACTGTTAATCCACTTATAAAGTATTTTTGGAAGAATGGATAGCTACATGCTATTGGCAATGTAGATATAACTACCATAGCCATTCTAACTGATTCTTGTGGTAAGTTTTGCATCACTTGCCCACTTAACATTGCATTTTGTCTTATAAACTCTAAGTTTTTTTCTATTTTCATAAGCATATGTTGAAGTGGTATTAAATTTTGATGATCTATATATAACATCGCGTTAAACCAATCGTTCCAATATGCTAATGTACTAAATAACGCAATCGTTGCGATACCCGGTAACGCCAAAGGTATAACCATTTTTATAAATATTTTAAATTCACTTGCTCCATCTATTCTTGCAGATTCTATTATAGATTCTGGAACAGACCTTTGGAAAAATGTCTTCATAACTATTATGTTAAATGCATTAAATGCTAATGGTAATATTAATGCCCATATAGTATTTTTAAGACCTAACACCTGAGTCATTACTATGTATGAAGGAACCATCCCTCCACCAAATAACATTGTGAAAAACACTAAGAATGTGAATTGTTTTCTATATTTAAAGTTTTGTCTAGATATTGCATAAGCATAAGTTGATACCATACTTACATTTATTATTGTTCCTACAACAGTTACTACTATAGTAACTAAGTAAGAATGCATTAACTGTTTACCTGATGTAAGTAAATATTTATAAGCATCTAAGCTCCACTCTTCTGGGAATATTGAATATCCATTTTGTAATAATGATTGTTCTGATGTTAAAGATATTATTATTACAAATACAAATGGGAATATACATGCTATAGCCATTATAGCTAGTATAATATTTGAAATTATATTAGTAATTCCTGTAAACCCTTCATTATATGCTTTCTTCTTTTTCTTCCCTAAAAGATTAGGCTTTTTTTCTTGTTCTTTAGATACTACACTTTCCACGATTGCCTATCTCCTTTCTTTTTTAGAATAAACCATATTCTGGATCTACTTTTTTAACTAACTTATTAGTTGTCATTATTAATATAAATCCAACTGCTGCTTGATATAAACCAGCTGCTGTACTCATACCAATGTTACCCATATTCATAAGACCTTTATATATATATGTGTCTATAACGTCTGTTACTGGATATAATACAGCTGAGTTTCTCGGTATATTGTAGAATAATCCGAAATCTGAGTTAAATATTCTACCTATAGCCATTATCGTAAGTATAATCATAAGTGGTACTATTAGAGGTATTGTTATATTCTTTATTTGTTGCCATTTACTAGCTCCATCTATAGTAGCAGCTTCATAGTATGTTCTATCTATTCCTACTATTGCAGCTAAGTAAACTATACTTCCATATCCTACACCCTTCCATATATTCATAAATATTAGTATGAAAGGCCAATGTTTCGGTTCACTATACCAAGATACTGGTTCTGCTCCAAATGTAGATAAAATAGAGTTAACCATACCTTTATCTGTACTTAAGAAACTAAATACAAAGTAACTTACAATTACCCAAGATAAGAAATGTGGGAATAGCATCCCTGTTTGATATATTTTAGCTAATTTTTTATTAGCTATTTCACTTAATGTTATAGCAACAAATACAGCAAATATAAGTCCTAGCACTATAAACACCAAGTTATACAAAATAGTATTTCGTGTTATACGAAATGCATCTCCACTTGTAAATAAAAATTTAAAGTTATCAAATCCAACCCACTCACTATTTATTAAACTTTGTACAAATCCGCCTGGGTGCATTTTATAATTTTTAAACGCTAATACTGTCCCAAACATAGGCAAGTATGAGAATACTAGTAACCATATAGTTCCTGGTAATACCATCAACAGCCAAGCTCTATTTTTCCATAAATCTTTCATGAATTTCTTCATCAGCGTCACCCCTTTTCCTAATTATATTTTATCATTAGGAAAAGCTTTTCTAAAGTTTACTATCTTTAGATTCGCTACACTTTCCTTAGTTTATGTATACGTTTTCCTATTTTTATAAAAATACACTTTCTGTTGCGTAAAAAAATGCCTCTTAATTAGAGGCATTTCTTTATAAGTTTATTTTTCTCCATTCACTAGGTGTAATTCCAACTATATCTTTAAACTTTCTATAAAAATAATTCTTATTTGCATAACCTACTAGTTCTCCAATTTCTGCAGCTTTTAAACTTGTTTCTACCAGTAAATTTTTTGCTTTGTTAACCCTAAAATTATTCAGATAATCCGAAAACAATATACCTGTTTCTTTTTGAAATAATTGCCCTAAATATATAGAATTTATATTATAGGTTTCACTTATTTCCTTTAAGTTCAGATCTTTGCTATAATTTTTTTCTATATTTCTTAAGAGCTTTAATATTATAGGGCTTATACTATCATCAGTTTCTTCTAATTTTGACTGTCTATGCTTAATCATATTATTTAACTCAATCTGTATTTGATCTAAGTTAACCGAGTTTATAACTTTTTCAAGATATAAATCTAATCCTTTTATAATCTTAGAGTCATTAAAATAATTATATACATTTAAAAATACTTCAATAGACTTTGTTTTAATTTGCTTTACTGTAAGATTCTCATCCTTTTTTAATTTACTAAATATAGATTCAATGTAATTTAAAGATTCTTTATTATCTTTATTTAACATAAGCTTTTTTAAATGATCGAAATCTATATAATCTATATTTTCAAGATTATATGACTTTTCTTTGTACTCTCTAATCCAAGATATATTTGGGTAAACCAACTTATATTCATGAATATCCTTAGCACTTTGATAACTACAATTTAAATTTTCTATTGAGTCAACGTACTTACCTCTACTTATATATATTTGTTCATTTGTTGTGCTATTAAGATCATCTTTTAAACTTCTTAAAACATCTTTATTTGCAGATTCTTTATCCATTATAATTAAAATTTGATTTTGAAGATTTACACAGTATTCATAATTTAAATTATCAATATGATTTAATATAAGATTATTTATATTACCGCCTTCTGCAAATTCTAATATTACTACACATAAGTTTTTATAATTTAAATTTACACCTTCTAATCTTAATCTATCCAATACTCCATCATTATTTTTATTACATATTAATTTCAATATAAGATCATTTTTTAATATTTTTGTATCCACTTTTTCTAACTTGACTTTTTCAATTTTTTTCTTAACTTCTTCTATAGTCTGTATCAATTCATCTTCATCTATAGGTTTAGTTAAGTAGTTTTCAGCCCCCATACTAATAGCTTCTTTTGCATATTGAAATTCTTGAAATGCACTTAGTACTATAAACTTAGCATTATGATTAATTTTTTTCAAATTGCTAATTAGTTCTAGCCCAGTCATTTTGGGCATCATTATATCAGTTATTATTAAATCTACATCCTCATTTTTTATAAAATTAAATCCATCTTCTCCGTTATTTGAAGTTCCTACTACATCAAATCCATATTCTTCCCAATCTATAATATATTTAAGACCTTCTAAAATAAATGGTTCATCGTCTAATAAATATAACTTATACATTTTTAACTCCATCCTTTAAAATAGGTATTTTAATTTTAACTATAGTACCTCTATTTTCTTCGCTGTCTATATGTATTCCATATTTATCACCAAACCTAATTTTAAGCCTGCTGTTTATATTCATTAATCCTATTGAGCTTTTCTTCTGTAAATTTTGATTTAAGTTTTCCTCAATCACATTCATTCTTTCACTACTTATTCCAATTCCATTATCCTCAACTATAAGTTCTATATCTTCTTCAATCATGTTTGCCTTTATAGATATGAAATTATCATTTCTATCTTTTGCCATACCGTGATTTATACTGTTTTCTATCACTGGTTGTAATATAAATTTTGGAACTTTAAAATCTAATAGTTCTTCATCAATTTCTACTTTATAATCAATTATTCCTTTATATCTTGTACAACATAAATTCAAATACATTTCGCAGTAATTAACCATTTCTGACAATTTAACATCTGATGCATTATTATATGTAGAGTACTTGAACATACTAGCCAAATTATATATCATGTTTGCAACTTCTTTATTTTTACTTGCTAAAGCACACATCCTAATAACCTCTAATGTATTGTATAAAAAGTGTGGTTTTATTTGAGCTTGAAGTGCATTTAATTCCGCTTCTTTTTGTTTTACTTCAGACTTATATGTTTTCTCTATATTTTCTTGCAAACTCTCACACATTCTATCAATTTCACTTGCAATCATATCTAGTTCATCTTCTTCTTTTTCAACATTAAATCGTACACTTAAATCTCCTCTTTTTATATTTTCTATCCCTTGCATCATATTACTTAATTTATCAGAGAAATTTTTTATTACAAGGTAAGTAATAAAAAGTATTAGTACAATACATAACAATGAAATTAAAGATATTTTAAAAATCATGCTTCCAATTCCTAGATCTTCATTTTTTATTACGCTAATATATTTATACTTGGTTTGTACATCTTGTTTTACACTTGCCAATTTGCTATTCTTATCTAAATATTTTTCTTCAACTTTTTCTACATTCCATATGCTTTTTTCCCTATAAGAATCTAGTATTATGTCATTAGAATTATCTGCTATTAAAAGTCTACCTTTTAAATTTGATCCATCAATTAAGTTATTTATATTTGTCAAATCAAAATATATATCAACATACCCTATTACATAAGTAGAATCTATATTTTTTATAGGCTTAGTTATTTTCCTAATATATTTGCTTTTTAACTTATTTTTCAACTTATACCAATCACTGTGTTTAAAAACAAGCTCACTTACGTATTCTTTATTTTTATCATTTATTATAATAGCTAACGCATCACTTCTACCTGATAATATAGTTTTTACTACATAGTCTAAGTCTGCTTCTTTTACATTTGTGCTTGAAAATTTATCTAATTTGTAACTTATATAATCTTCATACGTTGAGTTTATTAACATCTGAATTTCATCAGTAATCTTTTTTTGTGTATTTATTCCATTTATAAGAGAGGTACTTACTATATCTTGTTCTTCGAATCTTTTTTCTATATTAAATATCATCTCTGAATGTATGTTTAACTCGTTTTGTAGTTCACTCTCTAAATAATACTTTAAAAATATATTAGATAGTAAACAAATAGATACAATGGTTATTGCTGAATATATAAGTAGCATCTTACTAAATAGGTTTTTAGATGTGTATAAATTATATAGTTTTTTCAAGTTACCCCTCTCCCCATGTAAATTTTATGCCCTTTGAAGCTTTAAAAACTTTTTATATAAAATATTCATCACCCAATACCCTGGTACAACTATAGCAAAGTATATTAATAACCCAGGACTACTTTTTACAAAGTATGCAAGTAGAGCTATTCCAATTAATATTAAAATAGTCTCTTTTGGACTTCCCATGGATAACATAAATGAATTTTTTATATAATCCTTAGTCGATAATTCAAAGTGTACATAAGTTGGGAAAAAGTATATAAATGCAATAACAGAAAAAAACAAAGCTGCATTTACTAATATATAAATTACAGTTGCATATATAGCATCTATTTGGTATAAAATCCACAAATCAAATGCTAAAAATAAAAATATACCTAAAAATACAGCTCCACACTTATTAGAGTTTAAAAACTCCTTTTTATAAGCTCCTTTAAATGACTCAAAAATATTAATTTCTAAATCCCCTTGAACCCATTTTCTTAAAACATAAAAAGTTGCAACAGTTGATGGCATTATCCCTAATACAACCCCTCCAAGTAAAGTTCCTACAGACCAAAAAAGATTTAGTACTGCAAACTTCCATATCCAACTGCAAAAATTAAATATAACAGATTCCATTTTCATAACATATCACCTCAATATTAATATTTAAAAAAATAAAAAGGTCATCCAATCAGATAACCTTTTTACGTTAATTTACTTCCCTATGCTTACAGTTACTATTTCTGATTGTCTTAAGTGGATTTTATTTTCTGTAATTTTTTGGATTTTATCTTCTAATATATTCGCTCTATACTTATCCCCTAATAAAATACAACTACTTAAATTCAAAATAGTTTCTTCTTTGTTTAAATTGTATACTCTTAATATATTATTTCCATTTTTACATTCCCTTTTTAATGTTGACCACATTATACCATACCCCTCTACATTTAGTAAACCGTTTGCACGAGGTATTTCTCCACTTTGTATAGACATTTGTTTAGAAATTATAGGTATTTGGAATAAATGAGCTTCCTTATAAGAATCAAATACTTCTTTACCATGAGGTATTATTTCAAGCTCTACTTTATGATTTCCTAAACACTGAGCTTCTGGAGTTTCAAAAACTCCCCAATCACCTAATTCCCTAACACTTCTTAATAATGTAACTGCAATTGTATTTCTACCATTATTCAAAATTTCATATTCATTTAAACCTTTATTTGCAATTGTAAGTCCATAGTTATCGTCATGTATATTTACAAATGTGTGCTGATGTTGGCAATTGCATGGATTTTCACAAGATGTATGTGGAATATTATTCCTCTTTGCTACCTCAAATATTGATTCTGCATAATGAACATTACTTTCTATATCTGCATTAAATAACATCCTCATTCTATGATCTTTACAGATATTGTTAAATTCAGATTCAATCTTTAATCCCTTAGCACTTTTTTCTAAAGTTAAGGTAGTTTTTATTTCCATCTGTAATGTTTCTTTAACTCTTTGTGCCTTTCTATGCTTAAATTCTAATACTTCTTCAATTTCTTTATCTAACAAGTAATCTGCACTTTTGGGAATATCCCACTTATGAATAACTTCCACAACAGCCTTATATGGTAAATCTTCTTTTATATTTATATTAGCTTTTATTTCCTTAGTAGTTAATGGTGTTTCACCCTCTGGCATTTTATAAATATATTCATTACCTATGTCACCTGTATTTTCATATATACATAAATCTTTGAAAGCTTTACTAGTATTTTTATCTAATATATTAATACTTCCATTTTCATTTATTTCAACTCTTATATTTTCATTTTCTAATATATTTTCATTTATTAAGCTATTAATACTATTTTCAATGCTATTTGAGTCATCCTCTACTAAAGCATATGTATCCCATCCAAAAGACTTAATATTATTCGTTTCAATCTCAACACTTACTAGCCTTGAATAATAAGGTTGTCTAAATTTATCATCTGGCAAATCATATCCAAATTTTATTCCTAAATCGTTTGTATTTGAATCTATCTTATTTCCATTTATATCAACTACTTTAAACTTAGGAAGCTTTATATTTCTCATTTCTTTTGCTATTTCATTTGGATGTCCTTCTTTGAAATACTTTCTTACTATATCAACCTCAACTTTAACTAAGCCTTTTCTATCATACCCTGATGTATTTAAAACTAAAAATGGATATACATTTTCTCCTAAATCTTTAAATTTCAGCGTATTTATTTTACTAGATATATAAGTTAAACTTTCATTTACAATATACTTAGCAACATCCTTAGCTTTATCAAATCTAGCTACCATTTCTCTATGAACTTCATCTACACTACACCCACAAATACTGTCGTGAGGATGATTCTTCATTAAAGATTTCCATCCATACTCAAATAAATGATGAGGGTATTCAAAACCATATTGGCTAGCCATAGTTGCTATTGGTTCAGCTACTTTTTCAAATAAAGTCTGACAAAGTTGGTTCCATTGCTTTAAGTAAACTCTCGATGAGGCTGTATTAGCAAGTGTGTACCATCCATCAGTTTGCTGACTTCTTAATTCTCCCTTTATAATTTGTAAATCTTTATCTATATTACTTTTTAAATCATTTACATAATCTTCAAAGTTAGAATGTATAAAATCTATATCACTATATATGTTCTTAGCCATTTTGATAGCTTCTGATAAATCAGTTTGAATAGGTTGATGATCACATCCATTTAAAAATAACAAATTATTTGTTGATGCAAATTTTCCAGCATCATCTATTCTCTTACTCCAATAATTTTTAGCTTCTTTTTCATCAGTAGGTATTTCCATCCCATTACAGTACCAGTTAGCAAATAGTATTCCTAATACCTTAGATCCATCTGGACTTTCCCAATACATTTCAGAATATGGAGACTCAAATTTATCATCAGCACTTACTTCATTGTTAAAACCAGTTGGTTTGACACCTCTTCCAAAAGCTGCAGCGTCTATTCCTGCTTGCTTTAATATTTGAGGGGCTTGCCCCATGTTCCCGAAAGAATCTGGGAAGTACCCTATTTTACATGCTTCAACTCCATAATTATTTGCATCTTTATGACCATATTGTAAATTTCTAATATTTGATTCGCTACTTGTTAAAAACTCATCTTGAAGAACATACCAAGGTCCAATTTTAAGTCTTCCTTCTTTAATAACCTTTTCTAAAAGTTCTTTTCTATCAGGTCTAACTTCCAAATAATCTTCTAGTAAAACTGTTTGTCCATCTAAATGATAATATTTAAATTCTGGATCTTTCTCAAATGTATCAAGTAAAGTATCCATAGTTTTTATAAGCATCATATGATGTGTTTCATATGGTAAATACCACTCTCTATCCCAATGAGTATGAGATATTATATGTGCAGTCTTTTTCATAAAAAATCCCCCAATACTAATTATCTCCACCACACCTTAATGTAGTGAATTACTTGAAGTCAGAAAGCAAAGTGATGTAGATAATTGTTGACGAAACACTTAAAGCACATGCTCTTAGTGCTTTGTGTGAAGGAAACAATTATCTACATCACAAGCCTCTGCTCAAGCTAGATTACTTCATTTTTATCATAAGTGTTTTAATTTCATATGGATTTACAACAACATTTATAGAGTTTTCATTTCTTAAATTCTCTATTGGTTTTTCCATTAAGTTTGTCTCCATCCATCCAGTAATTTCATAATCACTATCTATACTTACATTTTGTCTACTTCCTGAATAATCATGGAAACGGATTATTATCATATCTTCATCTTCAGCTTTTTTTATAGCATCAACTAATATATTTGCATCATTAAATTTAAATAATTGCTTTTTAACCTCACTCTTTAACATTCCTTTTATAGATTTTAACGGTTGATTAAGTTCATATGCATGCTTTACTGTGTTTCCATCTATAAAGTCTCCACTATGAGGTAATAGTGAATAAGTAAAGTTTTGTTCTCCTTGATCTTGTACTGGATCAGGGTGTGTAGCTGATTTTAATAATGTTAATCTCATTACATTGTCTTTTATGTCATGGCCATATTTACAATTATTTAATAAACTTACACCATAATTTCTTTCAGATAAATCAACCCATTGTTGTGCAACACTTTCAAATCTAGCTCTATCCCAACTAGTATTCCAGTGAGTTGGTCTTTTTACATTTCCAAACTGAACATCGTACGTAGCCATAGTACTTCTTATATCTACTACAAATGCCACCTTAAGTAATTGCTTTTTCTCTCTCCAATCAACATTTGTTTTAAAATCTATTCTACTACTATTAGCGTATACTATCATGTCTTGGCTTATTGTTGTGTTCATATATTTATATTTAAATCTTATAACAGCTTTTATATTTCCGTCTTCTATTAATTCAACGCTTTGTAAATCTTTTACTTCTCTCATCTTCTCTTGATAGAATATATCAATATCCCACGCTTCATGTGCCATTGGCTTGTCTTCAAACATTTGAAGAACATTTCCTCTTTCACCCTTAGCCAATACTTCTCTTTTGTTTTCTTTATCATATATAGATGTTAATTGTCCATATTCATTCCACTCTATATCATATTTAGGAGTTGAAATTTTACCATCACAGTATTCGAATACTGAGTTGTTATCATATTGTACATCATCTACTTTTAATATTATTCTTTTATATCCAAGTGCTGGAATATCTTTAATTTCTACTGTATATTCATCTTTATTTCTTTGATATTTTAGTTTATTTCCATCTTCATCATAAAAACTTCCATCTTCATCGCATTTTATATTTATAGATTCAGTCCTGTCCCAGTTAGAGTTATTTACTATTGTCCAAGTATGTTCATCTTTATTTATATATATTTCTTCAAGTTTATTTTGTATATCTAATGCGATGTCTTCTGCTTCTTTATACTCTTGTTTTGCATCTTCATAAACTTCCGTTATAGACGAACCAGGTATTATGTCATGGAATTGGTTTCTAAGTATAGTCTTCCATCCTTTAGTTATTTCATTATTCGCATATAATGACCAATCATTGTTAGTTAAGCAAGCTACAGTTGATAACCACTCTGTTTCTCTATATAAAAGTTCTAGTTTTCTATTCATCATTTTAGTGTATGCCTGACTTGTATATGTACCTCTATGATATTCTAAGTATAATTCTCCATCCCATGTATGAACATATTCGTCAGTTTTTTCTACCTTTTCTTTTAAACATCTAAAGTATTCACTAGCTTTTCCAGTCTTTACATTAGGTAATCCTGGCATTTTATCTAATCTTTTTCTATACTCTAACATTTCACGGTTTACTCCACCGCCACCGTCTCCAAAACCATAAGATACTAATAAATCATTAGTTATTCCTTTATCTGTATATGCATCCCATACCCCTTTTACTGTTTTAGGTGTAAGTCTTCCATTGTATGTATAAAACCAAGATCCAGGTTGACTCCATGGTTCTGGAGTTGTTATAAAGTGAGTTAGTATTTCTGAACCATCTATTCCTCTCCACTTAAATGTATCATGCGGCATTCTATTATATTGATTCCAACTTATCTTAGTTGTCATAAACATATCTATTCCAGATTTTTTTAATATTTGAGGTAACGCCCATGAGTATCCAAAAACATCTGGTAACCATAAATATTCAACATCTTTATTGAATTCTTCTTTTATGAATCTCGAACCTACTAAAATTTGTCTTACTAAAGATTCTCCTGATGGTATATTACAGTCTGCTTCTAACCACATTCCACCATCAACTTCCCAGTTACCATCTTTAACCTTTTGTTTTATAGCTTCATATAATTCTGGGTAATCATTTTTTACATATTCATATAACTGAGGTTGTGTTTGTAAAAATATGTACTCAGGATATCTTTCCATTAATCTTAATACTGTTGAAAATGACCTTGCGCATTTCTCTCTAGTATGTTTTAATCTCCAAAGCCAAGCAACATCTATATGAGTGTGTCCAATGCAAGTTACATTAACCACTGAATGTTTATCAATTTTATCTATTTCTTTATTTAAGTAATCTGAGGCTTCATGTAGTGAATTATAAAAATCTTCATTACCTGGATATGCCCAGTCAATTAATTTAAATGCATTATTTAGTATTTTTGTTAAGTGAACTTTATCTGGAGAATACTCATCTAGTTCTCCTATAGTTTCTAAAATTACACTTGCATTATAGAACAAATCATCTACTTTTTCATCTAACCACGCTAATTGAGCTCTATTTATACGATGTTCTTGTTCTCTTGGAATTCCTCCTCCTTCAAGCCCAGTCCATAGTCTAAATATTAATTCCACGCTAGTTCCATTAATATCTTTCGGTAAAAATACTTCTTTGTGATTGCTATCAACCCCTTGGTAAGGCTTATTATTTAGATAAAATAACGATTCAAATCCAGAGTTGTTCCCAGCTCCAGTTTCTCCAAAATCAAATATACCAACAACAGTTTTTTTCTCCCAGTTTAATGGTATATCAACTTGCTTTTGCATCCAAAGGTATAAATCTCTTCCTTTCCATGTCTCCCCAGTTTTTATAACTCCATCATACTCAGTTGGAATATTAGGCGCTATATCTCTGTCCCCATTTAACTTTGTGTTAAAATATTCAAGTTCTACTTTATCTCTATATCTATAATCATCTAGTTCATGTATTCTATTTCTAAGCTTATCTATTGTATAAAACATATCTTTCATGCTTTTTTCTCCCCCTTCGCTAATATAGTCTCATTATATTTAGAAACGTTTTCACTGTCAATTTGATATAAACATCTATATTTACTTAGTATAGCTTTTATAATATAAGTGTAGTTTTAGCTTATTTTTTGTTAATTAGTTCTTTATTTTTATCAATTGTAAAAAGTGTACAAACTTAAGTTTATATTCATTATTCTTATATAAAATTAATATACAGCACTACTTTGAAAACATTTTCTTAAATTATT
>NZ_LBBT01000218.1 GCF_001006285.1 Paraclostridium benzoelyticum | reverse complement strand
TTAGAATAAATAATAATTTGATATTTTTATTAGTCATATAACAGCCATAATTAGCAGTTTTATTAGTAATACCTATATCCTATACAATTTTGGAGGACCCATGAAATGAAAAAAATAAAGTATTTACTTGTCTTAGTTTTCTCAACTCTCTTACTAGTAGCTTGCAATAAAACTGATTTAACGACTGAAGAAAAACTTCAAGATTTTGAACAATTATATAATGAAATTACTGTTACCTATCCATATTTTGGGTTAGAGGGTAAGATAACGAAAAATCAATGGCTAGCAAATCATGATCGATATGAAAAAAGTATAAAAAATACAGGTAATTTAAATTCTTTTTCTAAAGAATTAAACAATATAATGGGAGAACTCAACAACTATCACTCTTATATTGTAAGTAATAAATCAACATACGATAGCATTAAGTCTATAAGTGAGATGAGTGACTTCTTCCCTAATTTATTTAATAAAAATACAGATAACGCGTATCTAAATATGCCTAAAAGAGGGCCTTCCATACAAAATAGTAGTAACATTGTATGTTCAGATATTAAAAAAAACAAAATGGGATATATAAAAATACCTCAAATGAATCCAGTTGGTAGCTCAATTTCTGAAGATATGGACAAAATTGCTGATTATTTGAAAAACATACAAAACTATAAGTCCCTAATAATTGATATTAGAGATAATTTAGGTGGATCAGATGAATATTGGAAAAGTCTAGTCTCAATGATAACTGATAAAACCTATAGCACTAAAGGTTATTTGCTTTTAAATAATGAATCGAATAATATGAAAATCTATATTAAAAACTTTGATTTTAATTTTAAGCCCATAGCTGAATTGCCAAGTGATATAAGAAAAATTGCTCCAGGGTATATAAATAATCTCAAAGGATTTGATGAAATAAATTTAAAAGTAGATGGTAAAGCTAAATACCCATTCAAAGGGAAAATATATGTGTTAGTAAATGATCAAGTTTTCTCGGGGGCTGAAACTTTTTCTATCTTTTGTAGAGATACAAAATTTGCTACTCTTGTAGGAAGTGAAACTTTAGGAGATGGTGGTGTTTCTAACCCACTATGTATTAACTTAAAACATAGTGGCCTTATAGCCATAATATCTTCAAATATGTTTATGAGTAAAGATGCAATTGTAGATGAAGAAAATCCAGTTCAACCAGATTATTACGTAGAAGATACGTCATCAAAAGATATATTGAAGTCAGATGAATGTATTGATAAAGTAAAAAGTCTAGAATCAATAAATTAGAAAAATCTTTCGAGAAAATATGTTTCACAATATCAATATTAAATAACTTTGTTGTATTTATAATCTTATGTAACTTAAACAGGCGATAATAAATTTTACTTTATTATCGCCTGTTTAAGTGCATCTTTTACTGCATTTACAATTCAATTAGCAAATAATCCATTAGATTTTAAAAGTCAATTTTGTAGGCTCAAACTTAACTTTTTTAGGTTATAACTAATCGTGAATCTAAGTATTTATAATAATTAAATCAAAAATATCTATATGGTATTCGAATAATTTAATTAAATTTTTCATTTAAAAAAATAAAAAAAGATTGACTTCTTAAAAAGATTATATTATTATTTATTTTAATCCATACCAAATTAGTAGGTTATAAATGCATTGAAAAAGTAAAGTAGCATTTTGGAAAATCACAGAGAGGAAAACATTGGTGAGAGTTTTCTATTTAGAAGAAATGTGAAGTGCACTTTGGAGCAGAAACTCGAATTAACAGTAGAGTTCTCCGGGATCACCCGTTATAGTGATTAGGCATGTTAGTGCTGGAATTTTCGAGTGTAGATATATTTATTTATATCTAAATTAGAGTGGAACCGCGAGTATACCTCGTCTCTATTAAATTAGAGACGAGGTTTTTTTGTATTTAAAAACTAATTTTAAATTCTATGATACAGGAGGTAGTAAACTTATGAAATACAAGTTTGATTAGGTAATAGACCGAGGTAATAACTCTTAAGCAAAATATCCAGATATGGATAAAAGAAGAGTTAAAAAAGCTATTTAAAAATAAATATATTGAAAATCGAAAGGAAATAAAATCATGAGTGAAAATATAGAAAAAAGAAAACCTACATTTAAATTTGCAATGTTGGTAATGATTGCTATTATAAGCTTAACTACAGTTGGTATGGTTGCATTTAAAGCATCTATAACTGTAATGTTTTTATTATCTTGGCTAATAGTAGTGCCTGCAGCTATGAGGTTAGGATACACTAATAGTGAAGTTGAAGAATTTGGATTTGAGGTTGGAAAGAGTGCTTTTCAATCTAACTTAATTATACTTTCTGTAGGAGTTTTAATTTCCACTTGGATTGCTGCTGGCACAATACCAACAATAGTCTACAGTGGACTTACAATAATAACACCTAAGTACTTTTTACTTACAACATTAATATTATGTTCTCTTACTTCATTAGCTACTGGAACATCTTGGGGTACTTTAGGAACTTCTGGAATAGCTCTAATGAGTATTGGAAATAGTATGGGGATTCCTGCTGGTCTTACAGCTGGAGCTATAATCTCTGGTTCATTCTTTGGTGATAAGATGTCTCCATTATCAGATTCCACAAACCTAGCTGCAGCTATTTGTAAAACGGATGTAATTACTCATATTAAACATATGATGTTTACAACTGTTCCAGCTTATCTAATATGTATAGTTTTATATACAGTTATAGGGCTTAAATATGCTAACAATGTTATAGACTATAATCAAATAAATCAAATAAAGGAAGTTCTAAGTTCTACATTTAATATTGGGCTGGTATCATTAATCCCTATAATATTTTTACTTGTATTATTACTACTTCAAAATCCCCCAATAGTCTCTATATTAGCATCTGCTCTTTTAGGAGGTATTATAGCTGTGATTCAAGAAGGACAAAAAATTGGAGATTTATTAAACTATGTACTTAATGGATATTCTATAGAAACTGGAATCTCTTATGCAGATAAGCTATTAAATCGTGGTGGCATAATGAGTATGGCTGAAACCGTACTATTAGTATTTATCGTATTTATAGTAGCTGGAATCCTACAAAAAACAGGATTTTTAGAAGTATTGTTAAAACCTATTATAGATAGGATTGGTAATTCTAGAGCTAAATTAGTTGGATCTACATTTGTTGTTAGTTATTTTGCAAATGCATTTAGTTCTTCTATGATGTTTACATCTGTATTTGTTGGAACTATAATGTCTCCTTTATATAAAGAATTTAAATTAAAGCCAGAAAATTTATCTAGAATAATAGAAGATACTGCTACATTAGGAGGACCATTAATACCTTGGAATTCAAATGCAATATTTTCTAGTCAGACATTGGGAGTTAGCCCATTTGAATTTATACCGTATTGTTTCTTAAGTTGGATAACTCCCATAATATCATTTATATATGGTATTACTGGAATTACAATGAAAACTTATGAAGAACAAGAGTTAGAAAGTACAATTATCTAAAAATAGGGTTAATAAATACTATTTTTAAGTGTTATAAAGTAAGGAGTAATTATATATGGAATTTCATTATTATTATTTAATTCAAGATTTTTTAGGAGTTTTATTATGCTTTTTAGGGATTATAATGGTTTATTTATGTTTGAAAATGATTTTTATAAGAAACTTTTCCAAAAATGCAATGTTATTTTTAATTAAATATAGTTTATTTATAATATCAGGAGTTAATCTACTATCTAATCATTTTGAACTCAAACCTTGGATTTTAAGCATGATTTTAGTAATTACTTCTTTTATTGTTACACCAAAACAGCGTATACTATAAATCTAGTAAATAATTAATTTTTTCTTAACATTGTAAATCAAATAAATATCTAATAGTAAAGTGATTTATATAAATTAAAGTTCTTAAAACCCAAATAAATGGATTTTAATGGCTTTTTTAATATACACCTTTAACTTAGGGTATTTATTAAAAAACTTTTTATGATTCTACCTATATATAATCCCCTTTAATATATTCAAGTATCATGATTATGTCAGCTTACCTTTTTTGAGTAAATGGAAAAACATTAAGTGATTAATTTTATATAAATTTAATCACTTAATGTTTTTCCTCTAATTTATAAGCTACTTTTCTTATTATTTCTTTTAATAATCTAAAAAGCGTCTCATATTTGAAATACCTAATACTAATTAGCACTTAAATAGTTCATTTTAACCGATATAACTCTTAATAAATAATTCATTATGAAAATTGTAGCTATGTAGTAACATATAAAAACACCTATACTGTTAATAGCCATTACACTCTCAAAAACTAGTAAAATACAAGTAATTATTGAAAATAATAATTGCAAACTATAATAAGAATCCTTTTTAACATTCATATTCTCATTGTTATTAGTGTAAATAATAATTTTCTTTTTATATGATATTAAACTATATATAAAAAGAGTTAATGGTATTATAATTGCTGAAATCACAAGTAATGTGTACTCTATTTTAATCCCCCCCTAGATCTTTGTTTATTTAATTATAGCAGAACTTAAAGTTAAAAATGTTCACGGTACCATATTTAATATCCATACAACAAAATAACATTCAGAACTTTATAAATTAAACATATACTGTATTAAATATATTTATTCACTCATTTATGTTGATTGGAGTTTTAATTTTTAGTATTGGATTAATATATTTGTTCTCTATAGAAATTAATAGATTGAAAAAATAACTGTTTTAGTGGTTATTTTATTAAACTCTATGTATATATACAATAGAAATTCTTTGAAAGATTTTAATTGCAATCAATAGTTATAAAAAGTAAAACAAATATTATTTATATTTTACGAAGGGATAAATTTAATGAAAAAGGTAATTACAGCTATTTTACTATGTATGTTTTGTATTTGTATAAGTGGATGTAGTAATGATAATCAAAAAACAACTTGGAATATGAGATCTATTCAAGATAATAATGGAGAAGTTATTTATTGTTCAAATGAAAGTAAAGATGTTTATTCAAATGCTATTGTTAAGGATATTGTCTGTATTTTACAAGGTTCTTCTGTTACTATTACAGATAAAAGTAGCGGTAATAAATGGATTGGAAACTGTACAAATATGGATTCTTCTCAAGATATTTACGAAGTAATATTTGATAATAATAAAAAAGGTGTTTTGAGTAAAAGTGTTACTAAATATGAAGATACCTCAAAGGAAAATACATTGGTCGTTTCCTGTGAGGGCTACACATTGTACTTTACTGAAAATACAGATGAAACAAATTGAGATTAAGTCAGTAATTAATATATAATATAGGTAAATTTGAATTTTAAAAGGGGAATTGTAAATTGGTGGAATATAAAAATAGAGAAGAGTTAATTTTAGAAATTTCAAATCGTTCAAAATTATTCATAGGAGAATTTAATTGTATTAATGAAAAAGATAAAGATAAATTAATTGATGGAGTAGATAAAACTCCAGCTCAAATGATTGCTTATCAATTAGGATGGATGAATCTTATTCTTGATTGGGAAAGTAAAGAGCAGCAGGGGATTACTGTTATAACCCCAACCCCAGACTATAAATGGAATAATCTTGGTGATTTATATGAAAGTTTCTATAAAAAGTATGATATATATACTCTAGCAGAGTTATGTGATATGTTTGTAGAAACAGAAAATAAAATTATACAATTAATAAATACATATACAGATACGGAGTTATTTCAACAAGGCGGAAGAAAGTGGTCATCATCAACCCCTTCAAATTGGCCAATATGGAAGTGGATTCATATAAATACTGTTGCACCTTTCAAGTCATTTAGGACAAAAATACGAAAGTGGAAAAAGCTACAACAATGATAAAGTTAATGACCTTAAAATCCAAGTAAATGAATTTTAAGGTCATTTTTACTACTACACTTTAAACAAGTTTTAAATTGTAATTTATTCTATTTTTAATAAGTAAACTTATTGCTTTTTTACTAAAAAGCTATCCTCAAATATGAGAATAGCTCTATATTTTCATAAATATTTTTATTTTAATTAACTTCTAATATCCGCATGATATTATTTTATAATCTCCATCTTCGTTCTTAATTAAATTATATTTTAGATAATTTATACCTGATTCTTCAGGTTGATTTTCAAATAGGTATTTAACTTTATATTTAACATCAAGTGATTTTCCCTCTTTAAAATAAAGATATTTTCCATTTTTCAACCTACCTTCAACAGTTTTAAATGGAACCTCTTCTGAATCTAGATATTTGATATATATTATATCATCAAACGTTCCTTTCGCTGGACCATCAAAACCTATATAATTATAATCATAACCATCCATATTAAATATACATTCATTTATAAGATCTAAGTCTTTTGTATTTATTGCATTTATATATACTTCCATAACCGATTTGGCATCTTTTTTCCAATCTACAGGTAAACTTTCCTTATCAAAACTTTTATATTTGACATTGAAAAATATAAACCCAGTTAAAAATATTAAGCATATTAAAAAAAATTTTGTACTATTTTTCATAAAATAAAGTCCTCATTATTATCTCATTTTAAGTAATTTTATGGTTTGAAATAAATCTAGTCCCCATAAATTGTCCTACTTTAATAACTTTCATATTATAACAAATATATAAATTTAATTTTTAAATTTGGAATGAACTATATAAATTTTGGACTAAAAGATCATTAGTCTTAAAATTTCACTTTAGAATAGAGTTGATGCCCTTACCCATCTATAGAAGACTTTATATATTTAAATATCCGTTTAAAAAGTTTACTGGAAACTTCAAGGGTTTAGGTGTTCTTATAATGAAGAGAGTATGTGACTATGATATGTACTAATAGAAATGAACAGTTGTATTAAAGAAATATAATTATATTAGTCCTAAATAGTCCTATCTTAGTCCAAGTTTGGTAAACCCAACAACATTATATGTTAAAATATTCCAGTTAACACAAAAGACAAAACTAGTGATGGATCTGATGAAAAAGAGATTAATAATAGGGTTTTTAGGGCTATTTATTTTCTTAATGGTAGGGTGTAGTTCAACAAAAAGTTCAGAAGTAAATATATTGGCAACTTCCGATTTACATGGATTTATGCCTTATGAGTTATCTTCTTATATACAAGGTGAAAAATCTAAACATAAAAATACAATTGTAGTTGATGCAGGAGACTTTATAGATCGTGGTACACCTGGTTCAACTATGGATAAATATTGTTTTGATAGAGACTGTGATGATGATAGGAATCATAAATATGTAGAATTTCCATTTGCAAAAGAAATTAAAGAAATAGGCTATGATACTGTAGTGCTTGGAAATCATGAATTTCTATTTAATAGCAAAGCTCAACTAGATGATATAGTTTCTGATTTTAAAAAACAAAATATTGATATATTATCGGCAAATACTCATAAAAAAAATGGTGATAACTATTTAAAGCCTTATAAAATGAAAAAAGTTTCTACTCCTGATGGAGATGTTAAAATAGGAATTTTAGGGCTTACTGTAAAAGAAGTAGGTCAAAGATATCAAACGTTAAAAAATGGGACTGTTAAACCTTTAGGAGATGGGCTAAAAGAGTTAGATGATTTTAATGGGTCATTGTATATGAGTGACTTAGTTGAAGAGGCTAAAAAATGGGTTCCAGTTATGAAAAAAGAAAACCCAGATATTATATTAGCTGTTGTTCATTCTGGAGAGAAGGAAAAAGGGGATAAGAAGCCTGAAAATAGAATACAAGAATTAGCACAAGAAGTTAATGGGATAGATGCCATAGTTGCAGGACACACTCATAAAGATTTTGATCAACATAATTACAAGAATAAATCTGGTGAAACAGTTATAGTAACTCAACCTGGAAAATATGGAGAAGCCATTTCTAAAATTAATTTTCAATTAGAAAAAAATAATAATAAATGGGATATAGTTGAAAAATCCAGTAAAGTAACTTATTTTGAAAAAAGTCAAGAAGATAAAAATTTTGATATGCTTTTTAGGAAACTAGTAAATACAACTTTATACTTTGAAAAGAATCCAAAAGATAAATCTTATAAAAACCTTAGTTTAAGTAAATTGACTCCGTTTAAATGGGATAAAGCCTATGTGTTTGATACGAATACTTCTCCTGAAACAATATATAAAACAATATGTTATAAGTGGAAAGATATAAAGAAAACTGAAAGTGAAGATATGGTTCAAATGATATTTATGAATAATAAAAAGGTTGTCTGTCAGCTATATGGTTATGAGCAATTACTGTGGGCAGATTTTAATTTTGATAAATCTGAGTTTAAAAATGGGTTTGTAACTATATATCCTAATATTAATGATAAATTTGAAGTTACACTAGATAAAGTGTGGTCTTTTATGAAGTTAAAGCATATAAAATAAAACAACTTATATATTAAAAGTACATTGATGTATAGGAGATACCTTGCACAAGGAGATTTTAAATGATTCTTGAAAACAAACTTATAGTTCAAATAAAAATATTGCTAAACTAGCAGTTAAACTTAAGGTAAAGTCAATGCCATTAGAACCCAAATAAATGGATTCTAATGGCATTTTTGCTAGGTATATTTAAATGTGCTTTAAAGTGTAATTGATTCTATTTCATTAACTTTAAAATTACTTGTTGTGTTGGAACAATGTTGTTTATATTCCACTCATTTATCATATACTTTTCGCCATCAAGAATTATTGTATCTTCATCTACTAAATAACATTCATGTCCTTTATTTAGTAGATATTCATATGTAGCATTACTTAAATCCTTTTTATTAAAATAACGTTGCTCTAATTCTATAGTTATTTTTCTTTTTGTCATATCTATTGCCTCTTCCCCTTTAAACTTTAATTTTAGTTTATCATTATTATATTTTTTAAAAAACTTCAATGGACTAAAAGCTATAAATTCTGAACTAAAACCTAGCAAGTGTTAAATTTTCACTTTAGAAACTATTTATTTACTTGTTTATATACTACTATATAAAATAAAGAATATATATAAATAGATGTTCATAGTAAATATAGGGGGTGTAATTATGGGTTTCGATATGGAAACAGTTAGATTTTATTTAGGTTTATTTTTTATAATATATGGAATAGTTTTTGTAGCAATAGAAAAATTTAAAGGGATAACTATTTACGACTCAAAAGATCAGATTAACGGGGTAATAAATGGATCTGTATGCATGTTAGTTGGTGTAGTTGTATTTTCTACAAGTCTTAAAATGGGAATAATAACATCAGTTGTAGTACTACTTATATGGATAATAGAAAGGGGTATGTTGAAAGCATATCTAAATACAAAAAAAGCAAAGTATTTAAACCATACTGGTGTTTCAACGTCTTCAATCAAAGCAAGACACAAAGGAAAGGCTATTATAGATGGTAAAGAGGTTAAAATTACTGCATGGGACAAAGATATACCAAAAGACTCTGAAATAATAATAACTGACTTAATGGGTGCTAATCTCTTAGCTAAAAACAAGTAAATAGTTAATCATTTATATAACTCAGGCAGGTTAGTAGTTATATAAATGATTAATTCAAGTTTTTAAGGATTAGTTATTTGTGTTATCTTCATAAATATAACTAAATCTTTTTCATTTGATCCTAGCTTATAATCACCTTCCATATCTACGCTAGATACCGATTTATCCTCACCAGCAATACTATATATAGCAATAGGTATGTCTTTATTAAATTTTAATATCTTTTCTACTTCTATTCCCGATAATGCAATCCCCATATCTGAATCTTCAAAGAAATCCAATGTTATGTCTTGATAGTTTGGCTCAATAAAGAGCTTTATATTTTTATCTTCCTGATATACGCTTACTGGCACTTTCTTATTTTCAATATCTAAAGTTAAGTTATATAATTTATGATCTTTTATAAATTCACCTTTTTTATATTCCTTAGCATAAAAATCAATCTCATATTTACCTTTTTTAAAATTTTCAATGTCATAATCTAACCCCATCCCACTAATACTTCTTTCAGAGGAATGATTTCTAACTAACTTAAGTTGATTTTCATTTGTATTAATATCACATCCTATCAAAAACATTGAAAATATAACCAAATAACAACTAATCAATATATATTTCCTCATAATTACTTCCCCCCTTTAAGGTAATTATATACTGAATCTCTTTATCGTTAACTCTATTTTATTTAAATTACCTATACTAATTTAAATAGTCTTAAAATTTCTTATACATGATTACAAAAGCATCTGTTTTAATGGACATTTTAATATTTTGAAATTATAATTTATTTAGAATATATTGGGAGAGTGAGAGTGTGGATGAAACTAAACAAATAAAAGAAGAACTTAGCTATATACATAGTTCAATAGATAATTTATCTAATACTATGAATGATATAAATAATACACTTTTAAATAGTAAAGGTGGCTTGGAATATGTATTAATTATAATTGTATTATTTTGTATAAATAGCAATATTAAAAAGTTGACACAAGCAATTAGAGAAAATAAAAAGTAAGTTAATGCCCTTAAAATCTAAATAAATAGATTTTAAGGGCATTATTACTAGATACCTTTAAACGTGTTTTTAAGAACTAGTTTAATGAGTTTTTATTTTAAAATTTTCTTCTTCTAATTCTATTGTTTTCTTATCCAGTCTTTCAAATAATATAGAAATTTCATATGGTAAAGTACACTCTATTTTTTCTATTTCACTCCACTTACTATGATTAATAGATAGCTATTCTTTTATTTTCAACGAAGATTCTGGTAAAAATGGTTCTAATAAGTTAGCTAGATTTACAATAGCATAAATACAAGTATATATACTGTTTTTGCATCTTTCATTATCCTCTTTTACCGTTATCCAAGGTGTACTTGAATCAAAGTACTTATTTACACTCCTTATAACTTCAAAAATATTCTCAAGTGCAATTCTTAAATTCCCTTTTTCTATAAGAACACCTACTTCATTATATAATTGCTTTATGCTTTCTTTAATATTTTTATCAATCTCACCATTAGTAACTTTATTATTATAATACTTTTTTATAAACACTAGAGTTCTGTTAACTAAGTTCCCGTAGGCTCCTAGTAACTCTCCATTATTACTATTTACAAATTCCCTCCATGAAAAATCAGAATCTCGTTTTTCTGGAGCGTTTATTAAGAAAAAGTACCTTAATGAATCAGAATTATAACGCTTTACTATATCAGGAATCCATACAGCCCAGTTATTACTAGTTGAAATCTTTTTGCCTTCTAATGTTAAATATTCGCTAGATACAATTCTATCAACTAATTTTGTATATTCAATTCCATTTAATAAAGCTGGTAGTATTATCGAGTGAAACGGAATATTATCTTTACCATGAACATAATAAGAAACTGCATCATCATTCCAAAACTCTTGATATGATTTGTTATTATCTCTTGCCCATTTTTTACTCATTGTAAGATATCCAAGTACAGCATCTATCCAAACATACACCTTCTTATCCTTAAATCCATCTATTGGTACATCTATACCTAAAGAAATATCTCTTGATATGGCCCTATCATGTAACCCTTCAATAAGGTATCTTTCTGTATTATTTACAGCATTTATTTTCCATGTATCTTTATTTGCCTCTAAATTATCTTTTATAACATCTTGAAATTTAGATAAAGCAAAGTATAGATGCTTAGATTCTTTTATTGTAGGTGAATCATCACATAACTTACATTTTCTATCTGATAATTCTAAAGGATCTAGCAAAGATCCACAGTGGTCACATTGATCCCCTCTTGCGGTTGATTTACACTTAGGGCATAAACCTTCAACATACCTATCGGGTAAAAATTGTTGGCAACTATTACAATAAACCTGTTCTACATTTTTTTCGTAAATCAAACCCTTGTTGTACAAAGAAGTGATTATATTTTGGACTTCTATTTTATGAAACTCACAATCAGTTCTTCCATAACAATCATATGAAAAATTCAATTTATCAAAACAATACTTAAATTCCCTATGATACTTATTTGCTACTTCCTTTGGAGTCACACCTTCCGACTTTGCTCTAATTGATATCGGCGTTCCATGGCAATCACTACCTGATACATAAAGAACATTATCGCCTTTTTTTCTATAGTATCTAGCTATTACATCTCCAGGTAATAGGGCTACTATATGACCAATGTGAAGTGATCCATTAGCGTATGGCCACGCTCCTCCTATAAAAATATTCATATCCAATACCTCCTAAATAATTTTTTATAATAAAAAAACTCCCGTCCCTAAGAAATTAATCTTAGGAACGAGAGTTAAACTTCGTGTTACCATCCTAATTCATGTATATATCACAATATACATCTCTTCAAGTACGCCATAATATACCTATGGTTATACCCTATCACTATAACGGGTGAACCCGTTGCAGCCTTAATTTTATAAAAAATCATCTAATAAATTATATTTGATCAAATAACAATTAAATTAAAAGTTCTGATATGATTTAATTATAAAATGTTTCAATATGAATTATAAAAATGCTAGGGGGATAATTATGTTTAAGATTATAGAAATACATGATATTGAACTTAAGTCTAATGTTGCTGATTGCATATTAAGAAAACTGCCTGAGTGGTTTGATATTGAAGAGTCTATAGTTGAATATGTAGAAGGTGTAAAAGATACTAAATTTTATGTAGCTTATGACGTAGAAAAACCTATTGGATTTATAAGTATAAAGCATAATAATGAGTACACATCAGAAATATATGTTATAGGAGTATTAAAAGAATATCAAGGTAAGCATGTTGGAAAATCATTAGTTGAGGTTGCTAATAACACATTATCCAGCAAAGGTACTAAATTTCTTCAAGTTAAAACACTAGGACCATCAAATCCAAATAAGTACTATGCAGATACAAGGAAGTTCTATAAAAGTGTTGGCTTTTACCCATTGGAAGAAATAAAAGAACTTTGGGATGAAATAAATATATGTTTAATAATGATAAAAAATATTTAATTAAAAAGTAGTGATAAATAAAAAAACTGCTCAATAAAACATATGCTTTTATGTGCAGTTTTTATATTAAAACAACAAGTCTTAAAATTTAGGTTTAGGGAATAGTTATATCAAAAATGAGTGTACTTGTTTGAATTACTTAATTCTAGTAAGTACACTCTTTTCTACGTTATTAAAACTTTATTTTTTTAAGTTAACCTTGAATCAATAGTTTTATATTCTAAGATTAATTAACTTTATTTATTTAATAATTTCTAACCATTTTTCTAGTTTCTTTTAAATTATTAAGTTTGTTACCTAGCTAACTAACATAATTACCCATCTTTACTTTTTAATAAGTAGTTTTTCTTAAAAGCAAAGTGCTTTGTCATTGAAACTGTCCCATGAAATGATATTAAAAATACAATTAAAAAGGTAGCCTCCCAGTCAAGCATAGTACCTAAAATAATTATAATAAATAATAAAATACAAGATTTTATACAACTCTTGTATTGAAAATCATAGTAAATACTATCTATTACTTTTAATGAATCCTCCCACAACATACCTTGTGTTATCCAGTAAGATACTTGATTTGTTTTATAACATCTATAATTATAAAACAAATATATAGGAACAAAAACTGCACTTACTATAATATACGTACTCATAAATTCCCCCTTCAAATTTAATGAATTTCTTCACGACACATATTTATTTTAGCTTTTCTATAGCATATTCTAAACCATTACTTATATGCTTTCAATAAGCTTTTAGATAACTCTTTTTTAAACTCATTTAATTGATAATCTATAGCCTTCTAATGTATTGGTATATTTAATTTTATAGAATAGTTTATATTATA
>NZ_LBBT01000217.1 GCF_001006285.1 Paraclostridium benzoelyticum | reverse complement strand
TACTTAAATATTTAAGTATGTTTTTCTATTTTAATAATTCTTAAATTATACTTTATATCTATGAAAATTTTATTTTCGATAAACTTCGCTTGAATTAGACACATAAAAAATATTTTTGAATATATTAATAGTGTAGTTAAATAATTTTTTTACAAATCTAAATCATTATTTATACTATAAATTTATCATAAGTATAGGTGGAAAATATATGACATGTTCAAATTATTGTGGTCATAACGATTGTAGACCTTGTATAGAATATATACCTTGTTTTGGACCTACAGGACCAGTGGGACCAACTGCTACAAATCAATTTTTATCTTTAGGTGCAGGATCTGGAACTGCATTAACAACAACACAAACAGCTATAACATTTGAATCTACTCTAGCTACTAATGGAACTGATATATCTGCAACGGTTCCTACAACTACAATAACACTAGCAGCTAATCATAGTTACTACGTTTCTTATAATGTTAATACAACTGCTACTGGAATTGGAGGTCTTGGAGCTGTTCTTTTATCAGATGGAACTCCTATACCTTCAAGTGCATCAAATGTAAGTTTAACAGTTGCGATTGCAGCTACTGCTAGCTTATCTGGTCAAGCTATAATAACAGTAGGCAATGCACCTGTAACATTACAAGTTGCTACTACTGCTACAATTGCAGGTATATTTACTTTAGCAAATGCAGGTATTTCAGTAATAGAATTATTATAAGATATTTAACTTTTAATCTATAAATTTAATTTTTTAAGGGATTATAACTTCTTTTTTTTAGAATTAAGTTATAATCCCCACCTATACTATAAATAAAAAATGCTCTAGAATTTGTATCTAGAGCATTTTTTATTTATAGATATGAATATATACTAATCCATTTAAACTTATATATTTTTTGAACACTTATCATATTAACTATTTTTTAATTATAGAAATTTTCATAATATCCGTATTAAAAATAAAGATACTATAGAAATTAAATACTTACACGAGGTTATAATATGAACATACATTTACATATTTTTATCACTACAATAAACATTTTAGTCTCAATGTTTATATTCGCTTTATACTTATATTTTAAAAATAGTAGTACTCATCTAATTTCTAAAAGTTATCATAAGTATAAAACGAATATATCCAGGTCTATAATTTTAATTTTTCTAACAACTATTTATATATATAACTTTTATTTACCCAAACATACAATCATGTTTATAATTCTTGAATCAAATCTATTGTTAGTTATTGCATATAGACTCAAAAAGTTGATCTCTCTATAGAGATAGAAACAAGTTAGCTAAAGTTAGGTATTTTTACTTTAGCTAACTTGTTTTTTTATTAATAGATTACAATTATTCTAATTTAAATATCTAAAATTATGATCTATTAATCTTAACTAGAAATTCTAGTACACTTCTTTATTTTATTTTATTTACTTTA
>NZ_LBBT01000216.1 GCF_001006285.1 Paraclostridium benzoelyticum | reverse complement strand
ATATAAAAATAAAAAAATTAACAATCGAGGGGAAAATTATATGAATGTAAGATTGACTAGTATAGGGATATTATTAGTATTATTTATATTTACGGTAGGGTGTAGTAAGTCACATAAAACTGTAGAAGATATTCAAGAAACAGCAAAAGAAAATGAAATTGAAAATCAAGAAGATGAAGATTTAAAAGAAATCAATATACAAGAATTGGAACAAAAATTATCTGCAGCATCATATAGTAGTGAATCAGAGCCTATACAGCGTAGCATGGAAGGTTCTCTAGAATATGTAAAAGGAATTTTGCCAGAAGGGGTAGAAGAGATTGATAGAACTTATGAAAGTGAAGTTGGGGTAACAGCAGTTATATATAAAGCAGATGGCATAGAGTTTGAAGTTAGGTATATGCATCCATACAAAGACAATGGAAAAAGTGATGAATATGATTTAAGCAAAACTGCTGGAATAGCTCTAACATTAAAATAAAAGTTTGAAAAAAGTTCATGGATTATAATCTATGAACTTTTTTATGTAAAAAAATAATTTAATATAAAGATAATCTATATAAGTGAAGGTATATATAGAAAATAACTATAAAAGGGAATATTTACTAAATGTTATAATTATAAAGCAACTTTGTATTATAATTGATAAAAATGATGGGATGATAAATCGAAAATGATAGAAATAAAAAACTTAAGCAAGAAATATGGAGAAAATGAAATATTAAAAAATATAAATCTAACTATCAATAGCGGAGAAATTTTTGGATTAGTTGGAGCTAGTGGAGCTGGAAAATCAACTATACTAAATTGTATAAATGGGATAGATGAATACCAAAATGGATCTATATTAGTGGATGGAATTAAAATAGAAAGTTTGAGTTCAAGTGAACTTAGAGATATGAGAAAGAATATTGGCGTTGTATTTCAAAATGCTTCATTATTAAAAAGAAAAGATGTATTTCAAAATATTTCATTACCATTAGAATGTTGGGGATATGACAGGGGGTATATAAAGGATAGAGTATATAAGCTAGCTGAAATGGTCGGAATAGAAAATAAATTAAATTCAAGACCTGATGAGTTAAGTGGAGGTCAAAGACAGAGGGTGTGTATTGCAAGAGCACTAGCCTTAGAGCCTAAATACCTTTTGTCTGATGAGTCGACTTCTGCGCTTGATCCAAAAACAACTTTATCCATTTTAGAATTAATAAAACAAATCCATAAAGAGATTGGGTTAACAGTAGTTTTTGTTACTCATGAAATGCAAGTAATACAAAATATATGTGAAAGAATGGCTATTTTAGAAGATGGAAATATTTCAGATTGTGGATATGTAACAGAAATGTTCCTTAATAAGCCTAAATCATTACAGAGGTTATTAGGAAAAGAAGAAATAGAACTTCCTGAAGAAGGAGTCAATTTGAGTTTTAATTTATTGTCAGATACAGTAAATATGCCTATTTTATGTGATCTAGTTAAAGTATCAGAAAATAAAATATCTATAGTTGATGCTAAATTTTATAATTCTGTTTCAGGTAAAATATGCAATATAACTATAAATTTAGTTAAAGAAGATTTATGTGTTATAACAAACTATTTAAAAAGTAAAAACATTTTATTTAAAATAATTGAAAATAGAGGGAGGTAGTTATGTTTACAAATACGAGACTATTTAAATATCTTCCTAACATAATAATTCCATCAATAATTGTTACACTTAAAATAATGTTTTTCTCAGCTATACTATCTATTACCTTTGGAATTTTTTTAGGGATAGTAATAGTTATTACAGATCATGATGGGCTGAATCCAAACAAAATAATTAATTCAATAATCAATAAAACAATAGATATCATTAGATCCTTTCCAGTTTTAATATTAATTGTAGCTCTTATGCCTCTTACCAGAATTATAGTTGGCACAACTATTGGGGCTAATGCTGCAATTTTTACTATTACAGTAGCCTGTACTCCATTTGCAGCGAGAATGACTCAAAATTCATTGCAAACTGTTGATAAACAAGTTATAAAAATGGCAAAGTCTTTAGGTTTAAAAAACTGGCAAATTATTTTAAAGGTTATGATTGTTGAAGCATTGCCAACATTAGTATCAAATTTAACTATACTTTTGATTAATATGTTGAATGTAACATCAATTGCCGGTGCTGTTGGGGCAGGTGGATTAGGAGCTGTAGCACTTACATATGGATACCAAAGATTCGATGATGCGATTATGTATTTCGTAGTTGCTATTTTATTAATATTTGTAGCAATTATTCAAGGTATAGGAAATAAATTATATAAATATTTACAATGAAGGGGTATATAGAATGAATAAAACTAAATTAAAAAAAATGATTTTAGCTATATTGAGTATTGTTTTGTGCTTACCATTAGTAGCATGCAGTAATGATAAAAAAGAAAGTAAAGATAAGGTAATTAAAGTTGGAGGAACTGAAATTTCTCAAATATCTTATGAAGCAATGAATAAAGAGTTTGAAAAAATGGGTTACAAAACAGAATTTATTTGTTTTGATTCAAATCCAGTAGTTTTAGAAGCTTGTAATAATGGAGATGTAGATATTGCATTAGGGCAACATATTAAATTTGTAAAAAGCTTTGATGAAAATAACAATGGGGATTTAGAAATGGTAAAACCATATGGTTACTACACAGGTATAGGATTGTATTCAGAAAAATATGATTCTGTAGAACAATTCCCAAATGGAGCAACTATAGCTATTATGAATGATGCAATGAATATGGATATTGGATTAAGAGTATTACAAAAATCAGGACTGATTAAATTATCTAATAAGGATACAGGAGCCTACACTATAGCTGATATCATAGAGAATCCAAAAAAAGTTAATATAGTAGATATGGAACAAGCACAGACAGTTAGAAGTTTAGAAGATATGGACGGAGCTTTAGTATTTTTTACGCATATGAATAATGCTGGAAAAGATCCAAAATCTTATATTATAAGAGATGAAGAATCTATAAATTGTCCTATGGGTCCAATTGTTAAGAAAGAAAATGCCAAAACTAAATGGGCAAAAGATTTTGCCTCTTGTTTAAAAGTTGAATCTGTTCAAAAAGAAATAGATGGAGAATTACCAGGAGTTTTTACTTTTTATAAAGATGATAGTGAAGTAAAGGAATAAGTGAAAATATATGTGTGAAAATTGGAAGAAATCAATAGAGATTATATATGCGTCATTAGAATTAAAAAGAAAAATAGTTGGGGTTAAATTTATACAGTCAAAGATTGAATTTGAAAATACAGATGCTATTATGCCTAAAAATCCCATGAACTATTGTGGGATGATTAAAAGTGCAACTTGTGGATATAAAGTTAAATTAAATGAAAAATTAATAGCATGTAAAAGTGGAGTAAAGGTACTTGGAATCAACTCTTTAGATATGGAAAACTCTAATGGAGAAAACTGGACAAGGCTTGGACTATATAAAGATAAAAAAATTAGCAAGTATGTAAGAGAAAATCTAGCTTATAAGAATGATAAAATTTATGGAATTATAGCTCAACCGATAGAAACATTTGAAGAAAAACCAGATATTATTATTATAGTAACTAATCCGTATAATATTATGAGGTTGGTACAAGGATATTCATATCATTATGGGATAGCTAAAAACATAAACTTTG
This sequence comes from Paraclostridium benzoelyticum, assembly GCF_001006285.1. Classification (GTDB taxonomy): domain Bacteria; phylum Bacillota; class Clostridia; order Peptostreptococcales; family Peptostreptococcaceae; genus Paraclostridium; species Paraclostridium benzoelyticum. The sequence goes on along the minus strand of NZ_LBBT01000216.1, from coordinate 25,346 downwards.
TTGGAAATCAAGCTATTTGCTTAGAGTGTACTGCTCGTCCGTTTGTAGTTAAAGACTTAAATATTTCAGCTTTGTGTATTGGAACAAGGCATAGAGCTGGATGGTTAAATGATGAGTTAGCAGCAGGTATACCGTTTGATCAATTTGAAAATATAGCAGATGGTATTTTAAAGACTATAAACATAATGGAAAGTAATGAGAATAAGAAAAAAATTAAAGAAAAAATGAAATATTATAATATTGAAGATTTTGATGTTAAATATAATTACAATTATTATAACAATGTTTAAAAGCATAGGGTATATACATTTTACAAAAGACTTAAAGTCTGAGAAAGTGTATATACCTTTTTTGCGTTAAGTTCATAAAATACTTTATGTAATAAATTCAATTTAAAATAAAAAAATATATATACAAAAAGACAAGGCAAAGGGATTTTTTTGGGAAGCAAAAAAAGACGAAAAAGTAGTTTACTTAATCGGAACATTACATCCGGCAAAAGGAAATATAAATTATTTAAATTCAGCAATGGAGAAAGTTTTAGATAATACGGATGCACTGGCACTAGAAGTAAACTTAAATGATGAAAAAGTATTAGAAAAAGGCCAGCAGATAGGCAAAGAAAACCTGTATCTAGAAAAAGGCGAATTAAAAGATTTATTAACTAAAGAAGAGCAAGTTAAACTTAATAAGGTTTTAAAAGATTTTAACATTGAGTACAATGAAGTGAAGTATCTAAGTTCTGAAGGCTTTTCAGCATATATTGAAGAAAAACAAGAAGAACAGGGTGGATTTACATATAGCTCAGATCAATGGTTACAAGAAATTTATGATACTAATAAGAAAAACATAGTAGGACTTGAAAATGTAGAGGATCATTATAAATTATTATATGAATTAACTGGTGACCTTAAAGCTTTCTTAGCTGAGTATAAACCAGATTTAGTGGATAAAGGGGAACAAAGCATGGAGGAAATTGGAAATGCATTCATAAAAGGTGATTCAGAGTATATGGAAAAAAGATCTGAAGATTTGAGAAAAGCAGATAAAGAACTACATGAAAAGTTGAGTAAAAATAGAAATATAAATATGGCTAATGAAATTGATAAATTAGCGCAAGGAGATAACAGATATGCTGTAGCAGTTGGGACATTGCACTACTTTGGAAAAGATAGCATATTAAAACAATTAGAGGAAAAAGGATATAAGATAAATAAATTAGAGAATTAATAAGGATAAGAGACTTTTGTTTAAAATAATATGAGCCTGATTATCAAAGTTAGTACTTTAACAATCAGGCTCATGTTAATAATGCGGAAAAAAGATTTCAAAAACCTTTGATGAAGGGTCAATGGCATAACCCTCAAATACATTATACGGAGATTAAAATAAAACCTTTACATAAAAATGAAAAACATAAATATTTATTTTGCACGTCAATTCTTTGACGCTTACATTATTTTATATTAATATAGAATATAAAGCTAAAAAGAAGTATTATGAAAGTTACGTTATGATATAATGTATATTTTAATTTTAAGGAGGAGAAAGTGTATACATTAAACTTTATAAGAGGATTTTGCATGGCACTAGCTGATAGCGTACCAGGAGTATCAGGTGGAACAGTAGCATTTATACTAGGGTTTTACGATCAATTTGTAAACTCATTAAACCATTTAATATCAGGCAACAAAGAATATAGAATAAAAGGATTGAAATTTCTATCAAAAATAGGAATTGGATGGGTTGTAGGGTTTATACTATCTGTACTATTTATAACATCCATATTTGAAAAAAACATATACAAAATAAACTCATTATTTCTAGGGTTTATAATAGCATCTGTTCCTTTAATAATTAAATCAGAGAAAAAAATACTAAAAGAAAATAAAAAAGGGATAATATTTTTAGTATTAGGGATAGTAACCGTATGTTTAATGACATACTTTAACCCCGCAACAGGAAGTGATTATAGCTTTTCTGTTAAATCAGAAAATCTAAACTTACCACTTATACTATATATATTTATATCAGGTATGATTGCTATATCAGCAATGGTTCTACCAGGGATATCAGGGTCTACAATACTTTTAATATTTGGACTATATGTACCTATACTAGGAGCTATAAAAAATGTTATAAAGTTTAATTTTGACTATTTACTAGGGATAGTAATATTTAGTTGCGGTGTGTTAGTTGGGATATTAGTGACAGTAAGAATTGTACGATATTTACTTAAAACATATAGATCCCAAACTATATACTGTATTACAGGGCTTATGATAGGGTCTATATATGCAGTTATAATGGGGCCTACATCTTTGGAAACACCAAAACCACCAATGAGGATTGAAACATTTAGTATATTATTCTTTGCTGTTGGAGTTATATTGGTACCAGGATTAGAAAAGCTTAAAATATTGCTTAATAATAAAAATTAAGAATGTAAAAAATCAGAAGATAATTGTAGTTAAAAAATAATAAATTTTCTATGATAATAATGAAGCTGAAATGGATATTAAACCATTTGTAGTAGAAAGGAAAAACTGCTAAATACCATGGACTATTGGCTTTATTATATTAATTTTGAAATAAAAATAGGAGCTTGATTATTAAAGCAATTGCTTTAATAATCAAGCTCCTATTAATAGTGTGGAAAAAACTTCAAAATTTTATTACGGATTATATCATAATCCGTAAATATATTATATTGAGATTAAAACAAAATCTTTACATAAAAATAAAAAATGTTTAATTCACATTATCTTATTTCTTTATATGCACATCCATTTGAGGATAAGGGATACTGATATCTTCCTTATCAAACCTTATTTTAACTTCCTCTAATAAACTACCGTGAATATCCCAGTAATGTTCAGCTTTACACCATACTCTAACTGTAAAATCTATAGAGCTAGCTCCATGGGCAGTTATACCTACAAAGTAAGAGGGATCAGATAAGATAAAATTTTGTTTTTTTATAATATCAATTAAAACATCTTTAACATGATTTACATCATTGTCATAACTAACACTAAAAGTTAAATCAACTCTTCGTTTTTCCTTAGCAGAGTAGTTAACTAAACTACCATTTGATAAAGCTCCATTAGGAATTAATATCAACTTATTATCTACAGTTGTAAGTTTAGTATAGAATAAACCAATTTCTTCAACACTTCCTTGATAAATTCCTGTTTCTATATAGTCACCAACTTTAAAAGGTCTGATTAAAAGTATAATAAAACCTCCTGCAAAGTTTGATAAACTTCCTTGAAGAGCTAAACCAATAGCAACCCCTCCAGAAGCCACTAATGCAGCAAGTCCTGTTAATTGAACATCCCAATATCCAAGTATTATTAAAAATAGGAATGCTTTTAATGTTACTTCAGCAAATGCATGCAAAAACTTAGTAAGAGTTACATCAACAGATTTCTTCTGTAGAAAAGTTGTAAAGTGTTTTACAACCTTTTTTATAATTTTTAAACCTATAAATATAACAAGTAAACCTATAACAAGTTTAGCTCCGAAAGTTGTAATCCAATTTAAAAACTTTTCAGTTAAAATATCTAAAGGCATATTACTGATTTTCTCAACATTTTCAGTAACAGATTGTACTATGTTTTCTTCCACAATTAAACACCTCACTCTTATTTAAAAATTTAGCTAATAGATATGATATAACATTTTTCAACAAAAGTCTACAAAGGGGGAGTGGGTAGAGAAGGAACCGGGATAAAAATATTAAAATTGTAACTAAAAATGACTAAATATTAACCTTAGGAGGCTTTTTATTTTAGAAAAAATTTTATATAATAGACATTAGGCGAAATTAGAACTAGGAGGAAGATATGAGCAATTTGGCAAAATCAGCATTTTGGCTTATGGTAGTCACTATGTTATCGAAAGTACTAGGATTTGGAAGGGAATTAGTATTAGGATATTTTTATGGGACAAGTGCATATAGTGATGTATATATAGTATCGATGAATATACCTTTAGTTGTATTTTCATCAATAGGAGTAGCATTGGTTACAACCTTTATACCATTATATCAAGAAGCTTTAAATAGTAAAGGTGAAGAACGAGCTTTAAGATTTTCTAATAATGTAATGAGTATCGTTGTAATACTAAGTATATTATTAGGCATATTAGGATATATATTTGCAGAACCTTTAGTAAAGTTATTTGCAGTACATTACACAGGAGAAAAACTAGTATTAGCAGTTAAGTTTGTAAGAATAATGATAGGAGGAGTTGTATTTATAGGATTGAGCAACTTAATGACGTCATATTTACAAATAAAAGGTGATTTTACTATACCAGGTATGATTGGGTTTCCTAATAACATAATAATAATAACATCTATAATATTAAGTGCAGTTACAGGAAATATATACATATTAGCAATAGGAACATTAATTGGTATGTTATCTCAATTTTTATTTCAAGTTCCATTTGCTATTAAAAAAGGATATAAGTTTAAGCCGACAATAGATTTTAAAGATGAATATTTAAGAAAGATGTTAATTTTAGTATTACCTGTTCTTATTGGGGTAGCAGTAAATCAAGTAAATGCAATGGTTGATAGAAGTTTAGCTTCAGGGCTTGGAGACGGAGTAATAACAGCGTTAAATAATGCTAATAGATTGAATGGTTTTGTTATGGGTTTATTTATTACAACATTAGGAGCAGTTATATATCCAACTTTATCTAAATTATCTAGTGAAAATAATAAAGAAAAATTTGCAGAGTCAGTAGCAAACAGTGTAAACTGCATAAATTTATTAGTTATACCGGCATCTATAGGAGCAATTGTCCTTGCAACACCAGTTGTCAGAATACTATTTGAAAGAGGTGCGTTTGACGAAAGGTCTACCGGACTGACAGCAACGGCCTTAGTGTTTTACTCTATAGGAATGGTAGGATTTGGACTAAGGGATATACTAGATAAGGTATTTTATTCATTAAAAGATACAAGAGTTCCTATGATAAATGGAATAATTACAGTTTTATTAAACATAGTATTAAATATAATTTTAGTTAAGGTAATGGGACATGGAGGATTAGCTTTAGCAACAAGCTTATCAGCTATAATATGTATAATATTATTATTTATAAGTTTAAAGAAAAAAATAGGGTATTATGGTCAAGATAAAATAAGATCTACATTTATAAAAACATTAATAGCATCTATTGTAATGGGAGTTGTAACATACTTCACATATAAATTCTTATTTGGAATTTTAGGACTAGGATTTATACAAGAAGCAATCTCTTTAGGAGTTTCTATAGTAGTAGGTGCAGTAATATATTTAGGACTTATTATAGTATTTAAAGTAGAAGAAATAAATATGGCAATAGATATGATAAAGCAAAAACTGAAAAGATAACAAAAAGATGACTTAATATAAACGAAAGCAGATAATATATAAGTTTTGATACCAAAGCTGAAAAGATGCTTTAAAGGTATCTACAACTTATATATTAACCACTTTCAAAAAATATGTAGTCATCTTTTTTTATCTTAATAAGTAGGAGAGGGATGCAGGAAAGGAGGGAGATTAATATTCAACTGACGAAAGACTTAAAGTTTGGTTTTAAGGACTTTGTCTGAAGGAGGTGAATATTAATCTCCCTCCTATATATACTTAAAATTCGCAATAAATAAAAAACTATGTTACAATTATAACAACAGCAGATAATTGACGAGGGGGATTTACATGAAATTTATAAAGAAGTTAATATTATTAACACTGCCAATTGCAATTTTAGTCCTAGCTTCAGGATGTACAAATAAAAGTACTAATACCAATCAAAGCGAAACTTCGGAAAAATCAACAGTACCTATGAAAGGGTTTTTCTGGGAGGCTAAAAAAGGAAATGATATTATATATTTAACTGGGTCTATGCAACCAAGTAAACCTAATTTAGATTATAATAATGAGACAATGAAAAAAATATTAAAAGAAACAGATGCTTTAGCACTTGAAATAAACTTTAAAGATGAAAAAACAGTAAAAGATCTTCAACAACAACAAAAAAAAGAAATATATTTAAAAGATAAAAAACTAAAAGACTTACTTACAAAAGAAGAACAAGGAAAGCTAGATAAAATTTTAGAATCACTAGGAATAAAATATAAAGAAGTTGAAAATCTAAGTCCAAGTGGATTTTTATCATTAGTTAAGCAAGTAGAAGCAGAAAAAGCAGGATTAACAGGTACTTCTTTAAATGGATACTTAGCAAACAAGTTTAGTGAAGATAAAAAGACAATAGTATCACTAGAAAGTAATGAAACACAAGTAGATATATTAAAAAAATCAACACAAGATTTAAAATACTTTGTAAATACATTTAGCTCAAAAACGTTAAAAGATACAACAAAAGATTTGAATGAAAATATGTATGCCTTTATAAAAGGGGATACTGGATATATGGAACAAGAAGCTAATAAACTACAAAAAGAAAACTCAAAAGAGTATGAAACACAATATCTAAAAAGAGATGAACAAATGGCAAAGAAAATTGATGAATTAGCAAAACAAAAACAAAAATATATTGTATCAATAGGAGCTCTTCACTTCTTCGGAGAAAACAGTATATTAAAAAATCTTGAAAATATGGGATACACAGTAACTCAAATCAAGTAAATATAAATAAAAAAGGGAAGTATTCAACTGACGAAAGACTTAAAGTCTGATTTTAAGGGCTTTGTCTGAAGGAAGTGAATACTTCCCTTTTTTCTAAAACTCAAAACTCTAAATATAAAAATGATAGGTATTCAACTGATGAAAGACTTAAAGTTCGGTTTTAAGGACTTTGTTTGAAGGAAGTGAATACTTCCCTTTTTTCTAAAACTCAAAACTCTAAATACAAAAATGATAGGTATTTAACTGACGAAAGACTTAAAGCCTGCTTTTAAAGGCTTTGTCTGAAGGAAATGAATACCTATCATTTTAGTAAAATTTAAATAACTATGCTAAACTTTTAAAAATACATGTCGTATAACTAGTTATAAGTATATATTAGAGGTGATAAAATGATTGACAATATAGATTTATTAAAAATGACAGCATTAATGTCAAATAACAATAGTTATAAAACTTACAATAACACAGAGAGCGGACAAGCATTTGACATGTTAATATTAAGTTTATTAAAAGCAGTAGCTAATACACCACAAGGTAGAACTAATCAATACGTAAACAATTGTTGTACGTGTTGCAATCATAATAACAATATAGAAGCATCAAATAGTAAAACTGAAAATTTAGATACAGTAAATTCTATGCATAATAGTAATAAACTTACAGCAACATCTAAGAATAAAGATGTAAATGCACAAATAGAAGATGCTATAGCTATAGCATCTAAGAAGTATGGGGTTGATGAAAATTTGATAAGAGCAATAATAAAAGTAGAGTCAGATTTCAATCCAAAATGTACATCGAAAGCAGGCGCTAAAGGTTTAATGCAGCTTATGCCTGAAAATTGTAGGGACTTAGGTGTTAAAAATCCATTTGATATATATGAAAATATAGATGGTGGAACAAGACATATAAAAGAATATTTAGATAAGTATAATGGCGATACAAAAATGGCTTTAATGGCGTATAATGGAGGGCCCACAAGAATGAGAAAAAGGGGGGTCAATTCTCCGGAAGATATATATTTAATGCCAAAGGAAACACAAAATTATGTGCCTAAAGTTATGAAATATTATAAGGGATAAACTAAATATTACCTTGTAGATACTTAAATATACATCTAGCGATTTTTACGCAAGGGGGTAAATATGAACTACAAGCAATTGATAGAAATTAAAAATAATGTAAGAGCACATATGAATAAAAAAGACACGTTAACCGGTATATACAATAAGGATTACTTTTTTGAGTATATATCAAATAAACCAAATGGAACTATTATAAAAATTAACGTAGATGGAATAAATTTTGTGAATGTGAATTATGGAATGGAAATTGGAGATACATTGATGAGATTTATAGCTATTTGTTTAGAAGAAAACTGCAATTGTGAGAATGCAGTTATAGCTAGGCTATCAAGCTTTGATTTTATAATTCATAAAACAAACACAAATAACGATAGAATTTATGAATTCATGGAAGAAATTAAATCTATATTAACAAAAGAGATAAAAGAGATATATAAGGTTTATATTAATTTTAATATAGCTGCAGTTATATACAAAAATGATGACTTAGATATATTTGATTCTATTAGCAAATTAGATATATGTATGAAAAATTTAATAAGCAAGGGGAATAGGGTTGGGATATATAACGATACGTACGAAGAGCATATAAGTATACAATCTATAGAGAGTGCAATAAATAGCAATGAAATTAAGTTGCATTACCAACCTAAAATAGACTTATATACAGAAAAAATAGTAGGTGTAGAAGTTTTAATAAGATGGTTTAGCAAAACGCATGGATATATACACCCTGAAAAAATAATATCCTTTGCAGAAGATTGTGGATACATAAATATTTTAGGCAAGTGGATACTTGAGAAAGCTTGCATAGATATAAATTATCTAAACAAAGTATTAAATACAAATATAGATTTATCAGTAAATATATCTCCGTTGCAATTAGAAGAAAAAGACTTTATAAACGATATAATTGAAATTTTAGATAAGACCGAATTTGATTCCAAGTTTTTAAAATTAGAAATAACTGAGAGTGAAAATATAGAAGATATAATAAAGATAAATGATATAATAAATAATATTAAAAAAACTGGAATAAAAATATCAATAGATGATTTTGGAAAAGGATTCAACTCAATTAACTATATAAAAAATTATAATGTAGATGAAATAAAGATAGATAAATCCTTAGTTGAATATTCAAATAGAAATCCTATGTTTGTTGAAAGTTTAATAAACATGATCCACACAACTCAAACAACTGTTGTAGCTGAAGGAGTAGAAACAGAAAAGGAATATTTAAGATTAAAGACCATGGAATGCGATTTAGTACAAGGATATTACTTTTATAAACCTATGGATTTAAATAAGTTAATTGAGGCAATAAAAGAAGAAAAACTTACAACAAAAGAAGAATTAACTGTAGGGGAATTTTATTAATTAGAGGTAAATATGAAAATAAGAGAATTTAAAATTTCTAATGAAAATAGTTCAATAGATATAAAGAAGCCAAAACAGGCACTAAGTTTTAGTGATAGTTTTAATAAGGTTAGTATATCTAAAAGCAAAGAAGAAGTAGATAGATATTTAAATCAAATTAAAGACATAGGAAAAGATTTAGCAAATACAAGAGGATATTCACATGTCATTAGATATAAGCAAGCCATACAAAAATATTTAAAGTCTGTAGTTGATTATACCTATGAAACAGATAAAAAAGATTCTTTTTGGAGCAATAACTATTTTAAAACAGTAAGAGTAGTTGATGAAAAATTAGAAAATTTAACTAAGTCTGTTTTAGAAAATGAAAAAGATAATATAGATATTATTTCAGAAATAGATGACATTAATGGGCTTTTAATTGACCTATATTTGTAAAATAAGGAGAGACACTTATGGAAATCAAAAACGAAACAAAAGAGATATATGAACCTCAGTTTGAACAATTGCAAAAGGGTGAGACCGCATCTATAAACGCTATAGAAGCTATATCACATGCAGAGATGGAATTAGAAGTTTTAGTAGGCAGTACTCGAGAAAAAATTTCTAGTATAGTAAATCTTAAAGAAGGAGATATCTTAGAGTTAGATAAGTATTTAGAAGAACCATTAGATATAAGTATAAATGGGGTAACTATAGCAAGCGGAGAAAGTATGATAATAAACGATAAAATAGCGGTGAGATTATCAAAGATAAAATCAATGCAAGAAGAATATTAAATTCTTGAGGAGGTAGCGTTTTGAAAGTTACTAATGATAAACATATAGCATTCAATAGCATATATAAGATGGATAAATTAAAAAACAATAATGAAAATAAAAGCCAAAATAATACTGATAGTGTGCAAATATCAGAACTAGGGAAGTATTTAAGTAAAGTTAGTTCAAAAGAAGAACCTATGGATATGGAAAAAATAAATCGACTTAAACAGCAAATTGAAAATGGAACTTATAAAGTTGACTCTAGAATTTTAGCTAAAAAAATAGTAGAAAAATTGTAGGAGGAGAAAAAAATGAGTCCAGAGTTAAAAGTTATAATATACGAACAAAGAAAAATGTTTAAAGAGTTATTAAATTTGCTGGATGAACAGTATGATTTAATACTTGGGAAAGATCCAACATTATTAGATAAAGTTGCAAGAAAACTAGAAAATGTATCTAGAGATATAGCAAAGTTAGAAATTCAAAGAAGAAACATAGTTGGATCTGATTTTAGTATGGGGAATTTAATAGAAGAAAATGATGATAAGAATATTAAAGAAGCTTATGAGGAAATAAAGAGTACTATAAAAATGATAGAAGTTCAAAAAGAATCAAATCATGTTATTTTGAAACAAAAACTATTTTTCACTAAAAAAATGTTAAATGTAATAAAGCCAAGTCAAGGAACAGGTACATATAATTATTGTGGACAAGTAGGAAAATAAAAACTATATAAGTGGAGGGAATATATGTCAGGATTATTAGGTAGTTTACAATCAGCAAGAACTGGTATGGGTGTAAGTCAAGCATCTATACAAACGACTTCTCATAATATCAATAACTTAAATACTCCAGGATATTCAAGACAACAAGTAGAACAAAAAGCAAGAAGTGCATACAGTTATCCTGGTTATAATAGTCAGTTAGGTGCTGGACAATTGGGAACAGGAGTTGAAATAACTGATATCGTTAGAGTTAGGAATTCATTTTATGATTTCCAATTTAGAAATGAAAGTCATACATATGGGCAAATAGGTGTTAAATATGATCACTATAGTACTATGGAAACAATATTTAATGAACCATCTGAAACGGGGATTTCTTCATCTATAAATAATTTCTTTATGAGTTGGCAAGAACTTTCAAAAAATCCTAATGATGTTGGATCTAAGGATATAGTTATACAAAACAGTGATTACTTAGCTAAAAATATAAGTAATGTATATAAAAAATTAAATGAGTTAAGTGAAAATGCTAAAAAGAAATTAAATGAAAATATAGATGATATAAATGGAAAATTAAAAGAATTAAAAGAACTTGATAAGCAAATTAAACTAGTTGAGGGTAGCGGAAAATCTCCTAATGATTTACTTGATGAAAGAGATAGAATTTTAGATGATTTAAGTTTTAAAATGAACATAAATGATGAAAATGTTCAAAACCTATTAAAGGATAAAATAGCAAGCGGAGAAAATATAACTGAAGATGATTTGAAAAAGATACCAAGTATATCTGGAGAAATTCAAGGGTCTTTTGAAATGCTTGATAAAATAGATGGGTACAAAAAGGATTTAGAAGAATTAGCTGAAGGAATTAAAAAAAGTGTAAATGATGCTTTAGGCATAGATTTATTCGAAACGGGAACAGATTCTATATTAAAAGTAAAAGATGATATTTTAGATAAAACTACAGACTTAAACATAACTGCAGAAACTGCACAAAAAATGTATAAATTAAAAGATGAAAAGGTAAGTATCGGGGGAGAAGATATAACTATAGATAACTTCTACAATAGTATAATACAGAGATTAGGAAATGAAACTCAAGAAGTTAGAAGGAATGAAAAAAACCAAAGCAAGGTTTTAAAAGAAATAGATAATTCAAGATTAAATGTATCGGGAGTATCATTGGATGAAGAAATGATAAACTTGATACAATTTCAGCATGCGTATAATGCTAGTGCAAAGGTAGTTTCGACTATAGACTCATTACTAGATGTTGTAATAAATGGTCTAGTAAGATAATTTAAGGAGGGTAATTATGAGAATAACAAATTCATCAATGATTAGAAATCACATGTATGACGTTCAACAAGGATTACAAAGAATGGACAATTTAAATAAACAATTAGATTCACAAAAACAAATAAATAGAGTATCAGATGATCCACACAAAGCTATAAAAATAATGAATTTGAATAATGAAATTAAGTATGCAGAAAAGCATAACCAAAATGTAGAAGAAGTTGTAGGTTGGATGAACAACACTGATGCTAACTTAGAAGAGTTTGGAACTCTACTTGGAGATATAAAAAACAGTATATTAAAGGTTGGAAACGGAACTTACTCAGATGAAGAAATGAAGGCTATACAAGCTGAAATGAATGAGAAGATAAAAGCTTTAGGAGAAACTTTAAACACTACTCACGGTGGAAGATACATGTTTGGAGGAACTTCTGTAAATGAACCTCCTGTGCAAATAGAAGAAAAAGATGGAGTTGTTACATTAAAATTAAATCCAAACATAAATGAGGAAGACTTAAAAGCTGAAATTTCTGATGGGATAAACTTGGATTATAATGTTTCTGCAAGTGAAATATTCAATAAAGATGGAAAGAACTATTTAGATTCAATAAATGATTTATCAAAACTTATGAATGATATAGCTAATGGCGTAGATGTAGAAGACAATAAAAAAGAGCTATTGGGAGATGTAAAGAAAAATATAGATGACTTTTTTAATCATACTGTTGATACTAGAACTAAATTTGGGGTGAAAGTAAATACAGCAGAAAAGATAAAAGATCTTAACGATGAAAATATATTAAATATGAAAGGTGTATTATCATTAGAGCAAGATGTAAATTATGTAGATAAATTTATAGAATTAAAATCTGCAGAGATGGTGTACAATGCATCGATTCAAGTTGGAGCAAAACTTATACAACCTAGTATATTAGATTATTTAAGATAGAGGTGAAATTATGAAAATAGTATTTGAAAAAGGACTTCCAGGGTTTGAAAATCATAAAAATTTTGAAATAAGTGAGATTGAAGAAAATCCAAAGTTTAAAGTTGTAAATTCTATGGATGATAAAAGTGTAGGGTTTATAGCTGTATCTCCATTTGATATAAAAAAAGATTATGAAATTAAATTAGATGCTGATACCATAAATTTATTAAAAATAGATAAGCCAGAAGATGTACTCCTATTAAATCTAGTAACACTTGGAAAAAAACTAGAAAATAGCACAGTAAATCTAAAGGCACCTCTAGTAATGAGTGTAAAAAATAAATTAGGTGTACAGTTAATATTACAAGATGATAAATATGATATAAAAGAACCTTTAATAGGATGTGGTAAAGATGTTAGTAATTTCTAGGAAAAAAGATGAGTCATTATTAATTGGAGATGACATAGAAATAAAGATAGTTAAGGTTGAGGACGGAAGTGTTAAATTAGCTATAGATGCACCAAAGGATAAGATAATACTTAGAAAAGAAATATATGAAAAAGTAAAAGAAGAAAATTCAAGTGCTATAGCTAAATTAGATGATATTTTAAATTATTTTAAGTAGGTGAGGTAATACATGTATACGGCAAATCCATATAATGCGTACAAACAAAATTCCGTAAATACAGCATCTAAAGAGCAACTACTTTTAATGCTATTAGATGGAGCGGTTAAATATACAAAAATAGCCAGGTTAGCTATACTTGATAGAAATATAGAAAGAGCTCATAAAGAATTAGTGAGAGTTCAAGATATATTCTTAGAACTTATGATAACTATGGATAGAAGTTCTAAAGCTATGGATGATTTATATCATTTATATGAATATATAAAAAATGAATTAGCTAAAGCAAATATGAAAAAAGATATAAAAATAATAGATGAAGTACTTCCTTTGATAGAGGAAGTAAGGGATATGTGGCATGAAGTTGATATGAGAATTAAAACTGGTAAATAGGGGGTAATTTTATGACAAGTGTTGGAAGTGCAAGTAGCGTAAGGATTCCAGGTCTTGCGACTGGTATGGACACTGATGCTATGATAAAAGACATGCTTTCAGGAGAACAACAAAAAATTGATAAAGCAAAGCAAAAACAACAGACAGTAAAATGGCAACAAGAAATATATAGGGAAGTGATGAAAGATATTAAATCTTTACAAGATAAGTATTTTTCAGTAACTTCTCCAAATTCTATAATGAGTAGTAGTGCATGGAATACATTAACTATAGGAAGTTCAAATGAAAATGTAATTACAGCGTCAGGAAGTGCAGGAGCTAATAGAGTTGATTATAGCTTTAATGTTGTAAAGCTAGCTCAATCAGCTAAAATGAGTTCAAGTAAAGCTATAAATAATGTGGATATAAAAAAAGATAGCTCATTAGAATCTTTAGGTTTAAGTGGAGAGCAAAAGTTTTCAATAAAATTCGGAGATAAAGACACAGATATATCTAAAGAGATAACAATAAGAACAGAGCCTTTATATGAAACAGATAGTGATGGGAATTTCGTATTAGATAAAGATGGGAATAAAGTAGTAAAAGAGCCTGCTGATACTGTAGACACTTTAATAAAGAAGATAAATGATAGTACAGATGGAAATGTTAAAGCATCTTATAGTGAAATGACAGGTGAATTTACTATTCAAAGTACTAAAACAGGAGAGAATTCTAAGCTACAAATAGTAGATGCTTCTGGAAATGAAAGTGGAACTTTAGACTTTTTAGGAATTTCAAGAAGTGAAAAAGGATCAAATTCACAAATAGAAGTAAAAGCAAAAGATGGATCATTTGCAAAAACATTAAATGAAGAGTCTAATTCATTTAGTATAGATGGAATAACATATAATGTTCACACTACGGGTACTTGTGACATAACTTCAAAAGAAGATGTACAACCTGTAGTTGATAATATGAAAAAATTTGTAGAAGACTATAATAAGATAATGGATAAAATATATTCTCTTGTTACAGAAAAAGCAAATAAAGAGTATCCTCCATTAACAGAAGCTCAAAAGAAAGATATGAGTGAAGAGGAGATTGAAAGATGGGAAAAGAAAGCTAAAGAAGGGTTATTAAGAAATGATTCTGAGATGAGAAGCTTCATGGATAAAATGCAAAATGCAATATTTGGAGACGATATGAAGTTTTTAATGGATTGTGGATTAACTTCAAGTGAAGATTACACAAAAAAGGGTCAATTATCTTTAGATGAAGACAAATTTAAAAAAGCACTTCAAAACAACAGTCAAAAAGTATATGATGCATTTGCAGGTGGAAATGATAGTGTTTTAGAAAAAATGAAAGATACTATGTATGATTATGTAGGAACTTCATCATCTGTTTTTGCTAAAAAGGCCGGGCTTGAAAAAACTTCATCAGTTGTGAATAATTTTTATTCAGAGCAAATAAAAAGACAAGAAGATGCTATAAAGCTTCTTCAAAGAAAAATGGATGATAGAGAAAATAAATTATACAAACAATTTGGTCAATTGGAAGCAAGTATGAATAAACTTAATTCACAGATGAATTATTTTGCACAAATGTAAACTTAAAGAGGTTAAATTATGATTGAACTTGCTAATAAATATAAAGATATATCATTAGATATAATAAATAAATTAAAGAATAAAGATATAGAAGAGATAAATGAACTTTTAGACATAAGACAAAATATACTAGATGATGTAACTAATTCAAAACAATTTAAAGATATACTTTTAAAAGAAAATATACTTAATATAGATGAGACTATAAAGTCTTTAGTAAAAGAACAGATAGAAAGTAAAAAAGAAGAAATAAAAGAACACAATAGATCAAAAAAAGCTAGTATGTCCTATATTAACATAGGTAAAGAAAATTTAAATATTTTTAATAAAAAAGTGTAAAGTTTTTCTAAATGGTTCCGATATATAATATTGTAAGCGATACTTGGCCAAGTAATTGCATATAAAATAAAAAGACAAGGATGTCGTAAAAAACTAAGGAGAGTAAAATCATGAGAATAAACACTAATATGAATGCTATGATAGCAACTAACCAAATGAGCAAAAACACTGCTTTATCTGGAAAATCTATGGAGAAATTATCTACTGGATTAAGAATAACTAAAGCTGGAGATGACGCTGCAGGTCTTGCTATATCTGAGAAAATGAGAGCTCAAATAAAAGGTATGGAACAAGCAGATAGAAACGTACAAGATGGTATATCTATGGTACAAACTCAAGAAGGTGCTTTAGAAGAAGCTGGAAACATAGCTCAAAGAATGAGACAATTAGGAGTTCAAGCTGGAAACTCTACTTTAACAACTGAAGATAGAACTAAGATAAGCACAGAATTAACTCAATTAAACGAAGAAATGGGTAAAATAGCTGCAGAAACTAAGTTCAATGGGAAAAATATATTAGATGGATCTAACGCTACTATGACTATACAAGCTGGTGCAAATCAAGAAACAAGAGCTATATCTAATATAGATTTAAAAACTATACAAGATACATTAAGTGGATCTGTTAAAGTTGGAACTGAAGCTGAAGCTAAGACTCTAGTAACTGCTTTAGATACTGCTTTAGAATCTATAAACGATGGAAGATCTAAATTAGGAGCTATCCAAAATAGATTAGAATACACTTCTTCTAACTTAACTACATCTTCTGAAAACTTATCAGCTGCTGAGTCTAGAATAAGAGACGTAGATGTTGCTAAAGAAATGGTTAACTTATCTAAGTTAAACATATTAAACCAAGCATCTCAAGCTATGGTTGCACAAGCTAAACAACAACCAGAATCTGTAACTCAATTATTAAGATAATAATAATTAAGTTTTAAACTAAAGGGTAAAGCATATGCTTTACTCTTTATTTTTAAATTTAATTAAATTGAAAGGATATAATATTATGCTGCTAAGTATAGTTATGATGATAAAAAATGAAGAAAGATATTTAGATATGACTTTAAAATCATTAAATCCTTTAATGAAAAATATAAAGAGTGAACTTATAATTTTAGATACAGGATCTACAGATAGAAGTATTGAAATTTCTAAAAAATATACAGATAAAGTTTATTTTGCAAAATGGAATGATAATTTTGCTCAAATGAGAAATATATCAATAGGGTATGCAAAAGGAGAATGGATACTTATATTAGATGCAGATGAAGAATTGGTTAACTATGAGAATTTAATTAATTTCTTTAAAAATGGGCTACATAAAAAATATAATAGCGCATCCATAGAATTAACCAATATAATGTCAGAAGATAAAAAACTTTTTAATAAAGCATCTATTGTTAGATTGTTTAAAAAAGATAAGGAGTTTAGGTATGAAGGTGCTATACATGAACAAGCAATACATAAAGAACCTATATTTAAAGATGTAGCTAATTTTAATCATTATGGATATATGTATAAGAATGAAGAAATTAAACAAAAAAAACTTATCAGAAATGAAAAAATTTTGCTATCTGAATTAAAAGTCAATCCTAATAATCCATACATATACTATCAACTAGCTATGAACTATTCAGCTTTTGGAGAAAAACAAGAAGCTCTTAGCTATATGGAAAAGTGTTATAAAATGTACAATGAATTAGGAACTACATACTCATATGTAAATTCAGGATTAGCAAAATTATATATTGAGTTAGATGAATACGAAAAATGTGAAAAGCTATGTAAAGAGTATATAAAAAATGATGATAAAAATATTGATATTTATTGTTATATTGCAATAAGTCAAAATAATCTTAAAAAATATAAGGAAAGTTTAGATAATTACAATAGATATTTGCATTTACTAGAAAATTATGAAATATCAACTCAAGCTAATGACTTATATAGCGTATGCGATACGATAAGCTTTATAGAAAACGCTAAAATAGACATGATTAATATATATTATAATTTAGGAATGTACGATAAGGTTGTTGGTGAGTCAAATAACATAGATTTAGAATATCTAAAACAAGTTTACTACGTTCTAATTATGAGTTTATATAAATTAGAAAGAGAATATGAATTACTCAATATATATGAAAAAATATCACTATCACAGGTTGAAAAAAATATATTTAAAGAAAATATAGAAGATATGATTATAGATATTAAACAATCAGATAGATTTAAAATCTATAATACTTTAACTAAAATAGATGGAAACTATGGAATTTTAAATAAAATAAGATTAGGTATGAAATTATCATATAAAGAATATCATGAGATTTTATTATCAGAAAATGAGTTATACTATGCAGATATTATTTATTATGCATTAAAAAATGGAAGTGATTTAGTAGAGTTATTGTCAGGGGTTAAGTATTTAAGTTTAAATAGATACTTTGAATATTTAGTTTTATATAGAAGAGATTGTATATTAGAGCTTTATGATTATTTAGTTAGAGCTTCTAATACAATGGATTTAAATAAAATTATAATATATAGATGTATATCTAAATATTTAGTATTTGAGGGTGGATTAGAAGGTGAAAAATATGAACACTTGCTATATATGTATTTATCATATAGTTCTGTTTATATAAAACAAATATACAATGATTTGCTAAGTGACGAAGAATTATTAGAATTAGTTAATGATGAAGATGATGTCTTTGTAATTAAAGTCAACTTAATAGAAAAGCTTAAAAAAAACAATCCAGTTGAATACATAAAAAATATGAGACAACTAGTGATTGAAAATAAAAAATACCAAAATATGATATCACTGTTAATTAATAATTTTAAGCTGGATTTTGAAGAAAATGAAGAACTTAAAAACCTAAAGAAACAATATAAAGAAATCATTAAAAATGACGTAAATAAAGGTGATATTAAAAGTGCTCAAATAAAAATAGATGAGTATCAAAGTTTATTTGAATTTGAATCAGAAATTTTAAATCTAAAAGCCATCACAAAAATAATATCTTCAGAATTTATCGAAGCTGATAATATACTAAAACAAGCGTATATAATTGATATAAATAATTATGATGTTATTTTTAATATAGCATTTGTTAAAGAAATGCTTGGAGAATTTAGTGAATCGATTAAATTCCTAGATTATATAATAAAAAATTGTGATGAAGAGACTGTTGCATTTGATGCAAAAGCTAAACTAGCAGAGCTTATTTAGTATGAATATAAAAAGAAGGGTAGAGTTAATGCTTTGCCCTTCAATTTTTATTCAAAGATATTGCATAATGAATGTCTTTAAAAGTTGATAATATTTTTCAAATACTAAAGTTTGGATAAAAAATGACGAAAAATATACTATAATGGTTTATATTGTAAAAAAGAGTATATGAACATATTCCAAGATTTGTATAAGGAATTTATTTGTTACTTAAATAATAATTTAGGAGGCATTATGGTAACAACATTAATATTTGCAGGTGGAGTAGGTGTTAGAATGAATAACAATGCAAAGCCTAAGCAGTTTTTACAAATAAATGGAAAATCAATTTTATTACACACAATTGAAAAATTTGAACTACATGCTCAAATAGATAATATAATTGTTGTTTGTATTGAAGACTGGATAGACTATTTAAAACTAGAGCTAAAGAAGCATAAAATAAAAAAAGTGAAATGGATAGTTCCGGGAGGTAGTACAGGACAAGAATCTATTTTAAATGGATTAAAAGAGTTAGAAAAAAAATTAGAAATAAATAACGATAATATAGTTCTTATACATGATGGAGTAAGGCCAATTATAGATAATTACACAATAACAGAAAATATAAATAGCGTACGAAAATATGGAAATGCGATTACAGTAGCACATGAGATAGAAACAATAGCGTCTGTTGATGAAGACGGAAAAATAGATAAATTGATAGATAGAAATACTGTTAAAATAGCAAAAGCACCACAAAGTTTTTACTTAAGGGATATAGTAGAAGCTCATAAAAAGTCTATAGAAGATAAAAAAGCTGATTTTATAGATTCAGCTACATTAATGAGTTACTATGGAACCAAGTTACACACTGTAATTGGACCGCCGGATAATATTAAGGTTACTACAGCTAAAGACTTTTTTATGCTAAAAGCTATGCTTGAATTAAGAGAGAACTTACATGAGTTAGAAAGATTGGAGAGTTATGATGACGGAGAAAGAATATGTTATAAATAGTTTTAAAAAAAATTTAAAAAAACTAAAAGATAAAAAGGTAGTTATTTATGGAATTGGAAAAAGTACAAAAGTAGTATTAGATGAATTTACAGATTTTAATTTTATAGGGTTGATGGATCCTGTAAAAGAAGGGGATATTGTATTTGGGAAACCAGTATTATCTGTTTCAGATATAAGCAATATGGATGTTGATGCTATTATTATTATAGCTAGATCTAGCAATTTATCAATCATATATCAAAGAATTGAGAATATATGTAAGTCTAAAAATATTGATGTTTATGATATAAATGGAAGTTTAATAGAAAATATAATAAGTGAAAATCAGCTAGAAAGTGATTATTTCAATAAAAGTATTGATGATATAAAGAATGTGTACCAAAACTATGAATGTATAAGTTTTGATGTATTTGATACTCTCATAATGAGAAAAACATTATATCCTGTGGATGTTTTTCAAATAGTAGACAAAAAAGCAAAAGAAAATAATATTTATTTTGGTGACTTTTATTCTCTAAGAACCGAAGCTGAAAGAGAGCTTAATTTAGAGAAAAGTCCCAAAATAATTGATATATATAATAGATGTCAAGAAAAAGAACACTTTTCAGATGAAATCAAAGAAAAGCTAATGAAGTTGGAAATTGAAACAGAACGTGAAGTGCTTATTCCTAGAACCGAGATGGTGGATTTATTAAAATGGTTAGTAAGTAAAGATGTTGATGTTTATTTAATCTCAGATATGTATTTAAACAAAGAAATTTTAGAGCCAATATTAAATAATTTCGGAATTCAGGGATATAAAAAACTAATGGTGTCGTGTGACTACGGAAAATCTAAGTGCAATGGGTTGTATAATTACTATTTAGATCTTACAAAAAAGGAAAAATATTTACATATTGGAGATAATTACGAAGCAGATGGAAATATGGCAAAATTAAATGGATTAGATACATATTCAATAAAATCTTCAATTGATATGATGGACTTATCTAATTTAAGAATACTTAAAAAATACGATAATGATTTTAGAAGTAGGTGTATAATAGGTAACTTCATATCAAATGTTCTAAACAATCCATTTGTTTTTTATAAAACTGAAGGGAAAATATCTATTGATAATAATTATGACTTTGGATATAGCTTAATAGGACCATTTATATTTACTTTTATAGAGTGGATGTTAGGTCAAGTAAAAAAGGAAAAAATAGATACTTTATTATTGTCAGCAAGAGATGGATTTATAATAAATAAAATTTTAAAATCAAAAAAATTGGATTTAGATAATAACCTAAATATAATTTATTTTAAAACATCAAGAATGAGTTCTGCGATAGCAGCAATTAAAAATGAAGAAGATATAAAATATCTATCTTCATTAGCATTTTCAGGGAGTGCTGAAGAGATGTTACAAACTAGATTTTTCTTAGATTTAAATGATATTAAAGCTAAGGAATATGGAGAATCAGATGAAAAATATATTTTAAGACATAGAGATTTAATTTTAGATAAAGTAAAAGAAGCTAGAAAAAATTATTTAAAGTATATAGATGCACTTAAATTAAAAGATGATACAAATATAGGATTTTTTGACTTTGTATCATCGGGAACATGTCAAATGAACTTAGAAAAAATAATGAATAAAAATTTAAAAGGATTATACTTCTTAAAAGTATTAGAAGACTATGAAGGTAAGTTAAACTTAAATGTGAGTACATTACTGGAATCTAAATTTGTATATGAAAAACAAAGTTGTATGTTTGATAGCTACATTTTTTTAGAAAATATAATGACATCTTATGAACCATCTATAAAAAGCTTTGACGAAGATGGATTGCCTGAGTATCTTTATGAATCAAGAAGTGATTATCAAATTGAAAAGATTAAAGAAGTTCATAAGGGAATCTTTGATTTTTATTTTGATATGGATATTGTACTTAGTGGTAAGGTATCTAACAATGAAATATTACTTGTAGATGAGATACTAAAGAATATTAAAAATGGATATAGTTTAATTTCGGCTAGTATATTTAAAGATACTACTTTAAAGGATGACTTTTGTAGTAGAGAATTTGATTCAGCAGCTTGCCTTGCATTATAGAAAGGAAAATCATATGCGACTTTATATAAAAAAACAATTGATTCAGAATTGTAAGTTTCTATTAGAGGTACATAAAAAACTAAAAAAAAACTTAAGCAAAATAGATGTAAATTTATTGATAGAGTGCCAACAAACAGCTGTGAATGTTGGGCAAAATATATTAGAAGAAGATGGTTATGAGGATGTTGTTTCCATACTGGAGCAGTATTGTGAACTAGTTTACCAAGTTAATGATGAAGCAATAGATAAAATTTCTAAAAAAAATATATTAAAAAATATGGACTTATTTATAGAGAATACGAAGAACTGTATTAAGTCAATACCTGAAAAATATGAAATGTTGTTTTTACCATATAAAGCATCTATGTGGGATAGTATGGAGAGTATTTGGATTTCAGCAAGCCAAGATACTCGTTATGATGTTAAAGTTATGCCAATACCATATATAGAAAAAAGCGAAAATGAAGTGAGTGGAACTGTAAAATGGGAAGGTGAACAATTTCCTACATACGTTGGGATAACTTCTTTTTTAAATTATGAAATTGATAAAAGGCATCCTGAAATTATAATAATTCACAATCCTTGTGATGAATATAACACAGCAGCTTCAGTATTACCTAAATATTACTCCTATGAATTAAAAAAGAATACAGAAATATTAGCATATGTTCCATACTATGTAACAGGAGGAAGCCAAGCTGAGAGTTTTTATAATCTTCCTTCGTATGAAAATATAGATTTTATTTTTACGCAAAATGATAATTTAAAAAATTACTTTCATAAGGATTTTAAAAATAAATTAGTCCCGTTAGGGTCTCCTAAGGTAGACAAATTAGTAAATAATAATTTGGAATTAGAGATAACAGAGGAAAATCCAAATAATTCTGCCAAGAAAGTAATTTTGTACAATACAAGTATTTCAAGCCTTTTGCAAGAACGTGAAAAATCTATAGATAAAATGAAGTATGTATTTGATTGTTTTAAAGATAGAAAAGATGTCATATTGGTATGGAGACCTCATCCGCTTACTGAAGCAACTATAAACTCTATGGCAAAAGAACTAGAACTTAAGTATAAAAATTTAAGGGATATGTTTTTAAATGAAAATATTGGAGTTTTAGATAAATCTTCAGATGTAACAAAAGCAGTTAAAAGTGCAGATGCATATATAGGAGAAGAAACGTCATCATTAGTACATTTATTTGGAGCTCAAGGTAAGCCTATATTTCTTTTAGAAAATAAATTATCAAGTTCTAGTAATCAGGTAATGGAAAATAACATATGCTTTTCTGATTTTATAAAAATTGATAAGAAATTATGGTTTGTACATAACTTTTTACCTGCATTATTTAATTATGACATAGAGAATCAAAAGCTTGAATTCGTAAAGCTATTACCTTTTGAATCAGGAAATACAGTACGTTCATATTGCGAGATTATTAAATACAAAGAAAAATTAATACTTATACCTATGAGTTCAAGTGAGATATGTGTTTACAATATTAAAACGAAAGAAATTTCAACTCAAGAAATAAAACAAGCTAAATATTGTAATTTTATGAGAGGTATTACTTATAGTAACAAATTGTTTATGATACCCACAGCATATGATGCTATAGTAGAATTTGATATGGAACAAGAAAAAGTAAAATATCATAGTAAATGCATTACTAAATTAAAAAAAGTTACTGGATACGATGGTGGGTACAACTTTATGTATGGTGTAGTTGAAATAGAAAATAAACTATACTTATCTTCAGTACAATCAAATTACATTTTGGAATTTGATATGCATAATGGAAAGTATATGATATATGAAGTAGGAGATAAAGGAAATACATACTGGGATATGGTATTTGATGGTAAATACTTCTGGCTAAATCCATTTAAAGGAAAAAATATAGTACGTTGGAATAAAGAAACTAATGAAAGTAAAGTATACAATTCTTATCCAAAGGATTTTAAGGGGGATTCAGAATGTTTTTTAAGATTTATAGATTTTAATAAAAAAATTGTTGCTATTCCTAAAACTTCAAATATGTTTATATCTATAGATAAAAAAAGTGGGAAATTAGAACAAATAGATCTAAATTTACCAGAGGTAATAAATGAAAATATATTCTGGGGAAGTAATTATTACTTTGCTAAAAAAGAAGGAAAAACAAAACTTTATACAATGTCAGCATATGATAATAAATTAAGATTAATAGATGTAGAAAATAATTCTTGTGAAGTAATACACATAGATAAAATAGATGATGAAACTATTAGAAATCTTATGAAACAAGGATTTAGTAAACTTGGAGATAATGTTCCGTATGCAATTAGAGAATCTAACATATTTACACTTGATATGTTTGCGGATTATTTACAAAAAAATAAACATTCAGCTGAAAACCAAATAAGAGAATACTCAAAAGTTATAAACAATATAGATGGAACTTGCGGAGAAAAAATATTTTGCTTTTTAGATAAAGCTTTAGAGAGGGAAATACAAAAATTATGATTAAAGATTTAGAACGAGTTTATAGATGCCTTTGTGATTTAGAATCTAAAGAAATATTTTTAAATAGGTTAAATTACAATATTACTGGTGATTTTAAATACATTTCAAATATAGTAGATAAGTATGTACAAAAAATTTCAAATAATTTTTCATGGGAAAAGCTAATATCTAGAATGAAGAATATTCCTAATGAAACTAAAATTGTAATTTATGGGGCAGGAGGAGAAGGAGATGCTCTTTACTGGATTTTAAAATCATCAGGCATTACAGTTGATGTATTTTGTGATAGGAACACAAGTTTAGATGGAAGTAAAACAATTCCTGTAATTTCTCCAAACAAGTTATTTGATGATTATAAATCCAATAAAATTGTTATTGCTATTGGAACAGAAATGTACTTTGATGAGATATATAAATTTTTAATAGAAAATGGCATTAAAAAAGAAGATATATACGGTGGAGCAGCGGATACTACACAACAGTACTTTGATAGACAACTATTAAGTTTAACTGAAAAAGAGTATTTTGTTGATTGTGGAGCACTTGATTTGCAAACAACAATGAATTTTCTTAATGTATGTTGTGAAGGTAAATCATACGCATTTGAGCCAGATGTATCTAACTTTGAAAAATGCATGAGAATGAAAGAAAAATATAAATTAAATAATTTAATGACAGTGCATCTTATGAGAGATATTGATTTATTCTCTGCATTCGCAAACTTTGAA
>NZ_LBBT01000215.1 GCF_001006285.1 Paraclostridium benzoelyticum | reverse complement strand
TATATTAATCTAATTAAAAGATTTAGAGATACAGATAAAGAAAAAGTAAGTGTAATAATTATAATAGGATGTATAATAAGTAATTTTACAGTAGCTATTATGAATAGTCTACCTACATGGACATATATGTTTAGAATGAATTATTCTTATGATCATCTTAATGTATTTAATATAAATGTAACCCCTAAGCTGTCTTTTACAAGTAGTTTATTACTTTTAATGATAGTTTTTAAAATCATTAAAGATATTAAAGAAAAAAGTGAAGAGAGGTTATTAAAAGAAAAAATAGATATTCATTACAAGTATTATTTAAATCTTCAAGAATCTCAAAATAAAGTTAAAAAACTTTATCATGATATAAATAATCATATATTTTGTATAAAAAATTTAAGCTATGATAAAGAAGATGTAAATAAATATATAGATGAAATGAGTAAGGAATTAAACGAATTCAAAGAAATACACAACACTGGAAATATGATATTAGATATTATATTAAATGAAAAACAAAATATTTGTAATGAAAATAATATAGATTTAACTTGTGATGTTAATTTTTCTAAATGTAATTTTATAGAAATGACAGATGTATGTAGCATATTTTCAAATATATTAGATAACGCAATAGAAGCGTGCAATAAAACTTCTATGGATAAAAAATATATAAAAATAAGGGGAACACTTGTTAAATCATATTATGTTATACGCTGTGAAAATTCAAAAATAAATAAACTAGAAATAAAAAATAGTAAGATTATAACTAGCAAGAAAGATAAATTTATTCATGGAATAGGTTTAAAAAGTGTTAAATCTTCACTTAAAAAGTATAATGGAGATTTAGAAATAGAGGATTTTAAAAATAAATTTTTATTACAAATTTATATACCTATAGATGAAAACATGACAGTTGGGGCTATAAAAGTACCAGTTGTACTATAGATATTGAATCAAAAAAAATAAGGTGTTATCTTTTAAACGTAAAAGATAACACCTTATTTTTTTTGATTTTAGGGGCATAAATATGAATTACAAAAGGGAGGGTATATTTTGAAGATTAGTTTTAAGTTAGCAATTGCTTATATGAAAGAGCAAAAAGGAAGGACTATCGCATTAATAACAAGTATAGCGTTAGCTGTAATACTAGTATTTTCATTAAATTTAATACCAGAAACACAAAGTAAACTAGAAATAAAAGAAGCATATAAAAATTATAGTGACTATCATGTTGAATATAGTAATTTAAGCGATGATATAGTTAATAAGTTAAAAAAAGATAAAGAAGTAACTGAAGTTAATGATATTTTGGGGTTAGGTAAAATTGTAGGAAAAAACGGAACATCAATTCAATTAAATTCATATAGCGATAAATTTATAGATTCATATGGATATCAATTATCGAAAGGAAGCAATCCTAAAAATTCAAATGAAATAGTTATAGAGCAAAAAGCATTAAAAGAAATGGGCTTAAGTGATGATTTAAACCAAGAAATTGATTTTAAAATTGTAAAGTATTATGTTGATAAAAATAATGAAAATCAAATATTTAGTAAAGATAAAAAGTTCAAACTTGTTGGGGTAGTAAAAAAGCCAGATGCTTACTATGAAGATTCAAGTAGTTATGCAAGTGAAAATGAGTACTATGGAGTAAAGGCTTTTACTAAAGATAATAGCAATGAATCTATATTACCAAATAATTTAGTAACTCATGGTGGAACTTTATATTTAAACTCATCTAGACCTGATATTGGAAAAGCTTATGAAATTATAAATAAATATGGATTAAATGATTCAAATTTCATGGTAAATGCATCACTAACACAAGTTTTAGATGATTACTCAATGTCAAAGGGAACAACATATACAATGAAGCGAAAGTTATATCCAATGTTAGCTGCAACATTAGTTATATGTAATATATTTAGTATAGTACTTATAGATATGACAAAACAAATAGGTATATTAAGAGCAATTGGTTTATCTAAAAAGAAAGTAAGATTTATGATTGCTATAGAAAGTATTGTTGTATTAGCATTAGGTCTTATATTTGGATTCTTGATAGGAACGTTAGCTTCATATGCTGGATTTTACATTATTTATGGGAGGTTTGTAAATCTTTACATAAGTAAAGCTAGTATATATGAGCCTATGTTAATGGCTACCATAGCTGTGTTTATATCAAGTTTAGTACCAATATATAAAAGTGGAAAAATTTCGCCTGTAGAGGCTATTAGAATCAGTGATAAATTTAATAAAAAACAGAAAAATAGATTTTATTATAAATTAGTAAGAAAGGTTTTTGGATTTTCAGGAGAAATGGCTTACAAAAACTTTTGGAGAAATAAAATAAGAACAATACTTTGTATTATATCCATAAGTTTGGGAGGAGTACTTTTTATAGATACGATTGCAATGTCAAAAAATGAAGATAAAAGCTTAGATAATACTACTATGCCTCTTATGATGATGGGAAATAGTGATATAAAATTATCTCATAATCCTAATAATGCAGATTCTAATTTTACAAAATTTAGTAAAGATGAAATAGAAAAAATATCAAATATAAAAGAGGTAAAAAGTTTAAAGCCAGTTATTGAGTTAACTGGAATATTTATAACTAACTCTAAAGATTTAACCAAAGAGTATAAAAGTGTAAATGGGATAGTTGATGAAAATAAAGATTTAGAAGAATATGTAGAAGTTGAAGGAAATAACAATGAGAGTTTAAAAAATATAAACCAATATATTGAAAAAGGTAAAAATATAAATGATAAAAGTAAAGGTAAATATCCAAAAGCTTTAGTAACGAATTATTTTTATTCTAATGCATCCCCCAATACAAAGTTATTAAATGATATGAAAGTAGGCGATTTAATAAATATAGAGATTCCTGTTACAAAAAACAATAAAGTAGAGTATAAAAATGAAAAGATAGAGGTTGCTGGAATTTTAAATGGAGACTACGTTTTAAGAGAAGGTGGATTATCAACTGGGTTAAAAATTGTATTAAATGAAGATGATTTTAAAAATATAAGTGGACGAGAAAATTATAATAAACTAAATATACAAATTGAGAAAGGAACTGATAAAAAAGCTCAAAATGAAATAGAAAAAGTTATAAAAAATAATCCATTTTCAAAATTTGAAAGTAAGTACAATTATAAAAATTTCTATATAAAACAAAGTGAAAGAAACACAAAAGAAACACTAGTAATTGTAGCTTTAATACTACTAATATCATCTATAAATGTATTATGCATAATAAAAGCTAACATAATGACTAGAATGAATGAACTTTCAACATTAAGAGCTATAGGAATGACCCCTAAAAAACTTAAAAATATGATAGTAAAAGAAAATATAATGTATGCAGTTTTTGCATCTATATTGGCAAGTATAATTGCTACTCAGAGTATTTATAAATTTACAAAACTTTCAAATGAAATAAGTAAAGAACTATCGGGCAGTGAAAAAGCTATGAACTTTACATTACCTATATTTGAAAGTGTAGAATTTTTAATAGTATCTATAATTATGTGTTTAATAGCAGTATTTTTATGTAAAAAGAAGATAGAAAAAATGAGTATAGTAGAGGGGTTAAGTACAAATGAATAAAGGTGGGGATTTTGTGACAAATATATTAGAGATAACAAATTTAAATAAGATATATGGCAAAGGTGACAATAAAGTACAAGCATTAAAAGATATAACTTTATCTATAGAAAAAGGCAAATTTACAGCTATAATAGGTCCGAGTGGAAGCGGTAAAAGTACACTTTTAAATTGTATTGCAGGACTAGACACTGTATCATCAGGTAAAGTAATGTTAAAAGGGAAAGACATTTCAACTTTAAATGAAAATAAATTATCTAAATTAAGAAGTGAAGAATTTGGATTTATATTTCAAAGTTTTAACTTAATCCCAGTTATAAATGTATATGAGAATATAATACTTCCAATATCTATAGACGATAAAAAAGTAGATAAAAAATACATAGACAGTATAATTGATAAGTTAGGTCTTAAAGATAAAATTAATAAATTTCCTAATGAGTTAAGTGGAGGTCAACAACAGAGGGTAGCTATTGCGAGAGCTTTAGCTAATAAACCTAAAATAATATTTGCAGATGAGCCAACAGGAAATTTAGATAGTAAAACAACAGAAGAAGTTATGGATTTATTAGGAAGTTGTGTGAAAGATTTTGGACAAACATTAGTTATGATAACTCATAATAATGAAATTGCTAATATGGCAGATATTTGTATTGAAATTAAAGATGGAAAATTATATATGGATAAGAAGATTGTCTAGTAATTAAAAAAATGACTAAGTTAGAAAATACGGAGATTTTCTACTTAGTCATTTTTTGTTCCCATCTTAAATCATTACCTATAAACTTAACCATTCTAAATCTATCAAATATTCTAGAGAATATTCTTTGTGCGTATATATCTCCTAATTGCATAGGTGATAAGTTAGTTGAAATTATAGTTTTCTTTCCTGATAATAGACGAGTATTTAAAATATTAAATAATTCACTATTAGTAAAAGAGTTAGTAAGCTCTGTTCCTAAATCATCAATTATTAAAAGATCACAATCAAATAAATTATTATAATTATCTTTTGTTATATGATCATCTGAATTTTTAAACTTATATTCTTCTATTATTTCAAACATTTTAAAAGCAGTCTGATATATAACTAAGTAACCCTTATCTAAAAGTTCTTTTGCAACACAGTTACACATAAAACTTTTCCCTAAACCTGTGTCTCCATAGAAAAGCATATTTTCATCGTTATCTTTATCAAAATTCATAACAAAACCTTCACATATAGATAATATCTCTAATATATTTTCTTGAGGAGATACTCCAGAAGAATCTTCTCTTTGAGTAGAGAATATAGATTCATCAAAAGTAGAAAAGTTTTGATGATGAAGAACTCTAGATAAATTAGACATATGATAGGCCTCGTTTATTATTCTTTGCTTAAGGCAATTACACTTGTGTCCATTTCCTAAAAATCCTGTATCTTTACACATAGAACAATCATGCTTAACTTCTAAATACCCATTAGGTACACGATTATCTGATAAGAGTCTTTCTTTCTTTTTCTTTAATTCGTTCATTTGAGCTTTAGTTTCATTTAATATAGACTCTTTATCTTTAGGATTTAAAAGAATTAATTTAGCGAGTTTTAATCCTATCTTACCTATTTCCTCATCTATTTGTTTAATTTCAGGTATTCTAGAGTACACTTTCTTTTTTCTTTCTTGTAAATCACGTTCAGATTGATCTCTTTTTCGCTCATAAGAAGTAAGAATATCTCTCAATGTTGATTCTTTCATATATTAATCACCTACCTAAAATTATTTATCTAAATTTGCCTTTTTGGCTTTCTTGAAGTATTTTTTCTAATTCATCTGGACTATATTTGGTAAAAGTCTGATTTATATTATGGAATCTAGTTTTAACTTGTTTAGGAGCAGTATTAGAAGATTTTGAATTAACTTTTTTAGTTTCTGATTGTTTCTTAAATTCTTCTTCTGACGCTTTTAAGTCTTCTAACGTTTTAATATTTTTATCATTCCAACTCTTAACAATTCCGTTAATATAAGCTATAGAAGGATTAGAAATATTTTTAGACTTAGAACATGCTTCTAAAATAAGTTCTATATCAAATTTATATTTATCAAACCATACATCCATAATTTCCTTTTCAGCTTTTGTAGCTTGTCTAGAAAATCCGAGTTCATTAAATACTGTTTTATACATCATAAATCGCTTACTTCTTTGAGCAAAGCTATTTTTAACATCTTCAACAGTATAAAGACTAGCATCATACCAGTTTCTAATTATACCTTCTACATAACTAACAGGTTTAGCAACTCCAGTCTGTTCTTTAACGTGTTCATAAGCGCATACTATCATTTCTGTGCTCATATTATATTTATCTATCATATCCATAATTGTAATCTTCTCATTAGATTGAAGATGTCTACCTATAATTTGATTTATAGAATTAAACATTTTTCTAATTTCAGGATTGTCATTTATGCTAACGATAGTATTAACATCAGATTTAACTGAATTATTTGCGTTTAGTATATTATCAATATATATTTTTTTCAAATCTAAAAACTCTATTGAAAAACTAAAATCATCTAGCCCATCATTTTTATGTTTTTTTATTAAATTCTTGTCTTCCCAAAAATCCCAAGCTGCCAATACATCAGATAATGGTACATTTAAATTTTTTGCAATAGAATTATTATTAAACTTAGGGTTAGAAGTCTCATCACATGCATATCTATAGCCTAAAAGATAAACTTGTACGTATAATCCATTAGCCATTGGCATAAATATATCTATAAATATGTTATCAATAGTAGTTTGTCCTAAATCTATTTCATTGACTTCTTTAAAGAACATTTTATCACCTCAGATTGATTATAACATAAAATCTATTACAAATTATGATGTAGAGAATTAAAAAAAATATTCATTTAACTACAAAGGGGGATTTAAAATTGATTATTGATTTTAGAAGGAAAAATAGAAAAATTATATCTTTTATGATCATAGGTATTATTTTTCTAGGAGGGCTATTTTATTTTAATAAAGAAGCTGATAAGCCTGTTTCAAATATAAAAACAGAGAATATGAGTTCTTATAAGATGGATGTAATATTAGATGATGAAAGTAAGCGTTTGATGTGCAATCAAAATGTACAATACGTTAATGATACTAAAAATGAGTTAAAGAGTATTTATTTTCACATATACCCAAATGCATTTTCAAAAGAAGAGTTTGCTCCATTTGAAAAACCTCAAATGAAACAAGCATATCCAAATGGATTTAATGAAGGGTACATAGATATTAAAAATATATTAATTGGTGGAGAAAAAGTTAAATTTAATATTGATGGTAATAAAGAAGATATATTAGAAGTACGCTTGGACAAACCTTTAAAGCAAAATGAATCTGTATCTATAGATATGAAGTTTAATGTAAAGATACCTAACTCAGTTGGTAGATTTGGATATGGAAATGATACTATAAACGTTACAAATTGGTTCCCTATAGCTTGTGTATATGATGATAGAGGATGGAACACAAAAAGCTATGAAAGTATAGGTGATCCATTCTATAGTGATGTAAGTAATTATAAAGTTACTCTTTTAGCTCCATCTAAATATAAATTTGGGACTACTGGAAAGGTAACAGAATCAAAATCAAGTGATAAAAAATCTATGTACAATATAGAAGCAAATAAAGTAAGAGATTTTGCTTTTGTTTTAAGTGATAAATTTAATGTTAAAAAAGATTATACAAAAGATACAGAAATATTAACTTATAATTTAGATAAAAAATTCTCTGATTTATCTACAACAATAGCAAAAGATTCTATAGAAATATTCAGTGATATGTTTGGTAAATACCCATATGATACATATTCTGTTATAGCAAGTGACTTTTACATAGGGGGTATGGAGTATCCAACTTTATCTATGATAGATAAAAGCTTATATAATTCTAAAAATAAATTTTTATTAGAATATGTAATAGCTCATGAAACTGCACATCAATGGTGGTATAGTGTAGTTGGAAATGATGAAGTTAATGAGCCTTGGTTAGATGAAGCTTTAACTGAATATTCTACAGTACTTTACTTTGAAAAAAAATATGGTAAAGAAACAGCTACAAGATTAATGAGCACTATGGAAAAACAATCAAAATCGTATTCTAGTCAAGATATGTTTAAGCCTTCAAGCAAATATAAAAATTCAATGGATTATAGTTTAAACGTATACACTAAAGGTGCAGTAGTATTCCATAACATAAGAGAAGAAGTAGGAGATAAAGTATTTTTTAAAGTATTAAAAGAATACTATGAAACATATAAGTTTAAAAATGCAAATGGATCCCAATTTATGGAGTTATGGAGAAAAAATGGAGTAGATATAGATAACATAATAAAGAAATGTAAGTAAATTTTAGGTAGAGCCTTAAAAAATATTTTAAGGCTCTATTTTTTTGGTATAATATAATTTATGATTGTAAAAGAAAGAGGTGCCACATGATAGAATACAGTTCTATAGGAAGTGGAAGTAGTGGAAATTGTCATTATATTGGATGTAAGAACACTAAGGTTCTAGTTGATGCAGGCCTTAGCGGAAAGAGAATAACAACTAATTTAAAAGATTTAGATATAGATGCAAATGAATTAAAGGGAATATTTATAACACACGAACATTCAGACCATATAAAAGGAGCTGGAATATTATCAAGGAAATTTGATATACCTATATTTGCTAATGTGAAAACATGGTGTGCAATGAAGGATAAAATAGGGGATATAAAAGATAAAAATATGAAAGTTTTTGAAAATGATAAAACTTATTCATTAGATGATTTAATAATAAGACCATTTTCGACATCTCATGACTCTGCAGATTCTGTGGGATATAATTTTTATAATGATAAACAAGAAAAAATATCTATTGCAACAGATATAGGGTGTATAACAGAAAATTTAAAGAAACATTTATATAAATCTAAATTAGTAGTATTGGAATCTAATTATGATCCAAACATGCTTATGATGGGTTCTTATCCATATGCTTTAAAAAAGAGGGTTATGTCTGAAATAGGACATTTATCAAATGAAGAAGCAGCTAAGTTTTGCGTGGAACTAATTAATCAAGGGACAGAATCTATACTACTTGCACATTTAAGCAAAGAAAATAATTTTCCAGAATTAGCGTATGAAACGACTAAGGGAATTTTATTACAAAACAACATGATAGTTGGACAAGATCTTAAGTTAGATGTTCTTTTAAGAGAAGATGCATCAGATATATATAGACTATAGAAACAGGAGACATTTATGAATATAACTATAATAAGCGTTGGAAAGCTTAAAGAGAAGTATTTAAAGCTAGGAATAGATGAATTTAAAAAGAGATTATCTAAGTATTGTAAGCTTGATATGATAGAGCTAGATGATGAAAAGTGTCCAGAAAGTTTAAGTGAAAAGGACATGGAAATTGTAAAAAATAAAGAAGGTCAAAAGATTTTATCAAAGGTAAAAAGTAATAGTTATGTTATAGCTTTAGCTATAGATGGAAAGAATTTATCATCTGAAGAATTAGCAGATACTATGAGTAAATTAGCTGTTAGAGGTAATAGTCACATTACTTTTATCATCGGTGGATCATTAGGACTAGCAGATGAAGTTTTAAAAAGAGCAGATTATAAGTTGTCTTTCTCTAAGATGACATTTCCTCATCAAATGATGAAGTTAATATTATTAGAACAAGTTTATAGAGCATATAGAATAAATAATAATGAACCGTATCACAAGTAACGGAGCACGATAGCTTTAGTCATTGAAATATATTGGCTAAGGCTATTTTTATATGAAAAATAATGTACTAAATAAAATATAAGATTTTTAAATTGGAAATAGCTAGTTAAAAAGTATATAGCAATCTGTAGTTAGTAAATAATAAATTTAGATAATATAAAATTGACTGTGATGTAGCATCATAGTATAGAATTAAAGAATAAAATAAATATAGGAGGGAAATATGGATTTTTTTAAGAATAAAGAAAATGTAGATAAATATATAGAAATGGTAAAAGACTACGATGGAACTTGGTTAATAAACAAAATAGATGATTATCTAGAAAAAGAATGTAGTCTACTAGAACTTGGAATGGGACCAGGCACGGATTTACAAATATTATCCCGAAAATATAAAGTAGTAGGGTCTGATAATTCAAGCATATTTATTGAAAAATTTAATAAAAAAAATACAGGAATAGAAGCTATTTATATAGATGCGAAAGAAATGAATACAGATAGGAAGTTTGATTGTATATACTCTAATAAGGTTTTGCATCATTTAAAGAAAAGTGAATTTATAGAATCTATTAAAAATCAAAATAAAAACCTTAATCAGGATGGAATAATATTCATGACATTATGGAGAGGTGAATATAGAGATGAAATTATGTTTGATGGGGAGGTTAGATTTACTTATTATTTAGAAAGTGATATAAAGGAAATAGTAGAAAAAGACTATAATATATTATGCTTGGAAACTTATAATGAATGTGATAAAAATGATTCTTTATTAGTAGTTTTACGAAAGAAGTAAGTATATGAGAAAAAAACTTATAAAAAGTGAAATTGCAAAACTATTCAACGTAACTAAAGCTACAATTAGATACTATGAAGATAAAAAAATTATATCTTCGGAAGAAGATATAAATGGATATAATTTATATGATTGGAAAGACGTGGAGAGATTAGATATTGTTATTTTCCTAAAGAACTTAGGAGTAAAAATTAAACATATAAAAGAGTATATAGACAATGAAAGTAATGCTTTAGGATTATTACAAAACAAAAGAAAGCATATAGATGAAGAGATAAATAAACTTCTAAAGGTTAAAAATAGAATTGACAATATACTGGCAATAAGTAATGCAAATATTATATTAAATAGTGTTGAAGAAATAAGCATAGAAGAAAGAAAATTTTTCGTATTGAAAGAATTAAATGATAATAATATAAAGTATTTTTATGATTCAGTAGGAGATTTGTACAATAAAACAAATGGTTTTAATGAAGTATTTATTTTACTACATCAAAATTATAACCAGGAGATTGATTCATTTGAATATAGCAAGATATTACTACCATACAATGACATTATTAAAGATGAAAGATTAGAATATAAAATAATGCCAAAAGGAAAATATCTGGGAATCAAATATGTATATAAGAATATTGATGATTTTAAATTAGCATATGATAAAATTATTAAATATGCAAAAAAGAAAGATATGGAGATAAATAAGATGTATTTTATAGAATTAGAATATAAGGATTATAACATTCTATATAAGAAAAAGTTGTATGAGTTGCAATTTGAAATTTTATAAAAATCGTGCTCTGTAGAGTGTATTACGGTGAACCGTACCATAAGTAACGGAGCACGGTTTTAAATATAAAAATGAGTGTTTATTTTAGATGAAAATCTGTTATAATAATTATATAAATAAAAAATGCTTAGTGCGTCAACACTAAGCATCCTTAGAACATTTATTTTGTTTTAGGGCTATCGGAATAAGTTAATAAAAATTAGCATTAAGGAATTAGCACTGATCTTTGCCGGATGGAGTGCTTTTTTCTTTGCTCTTAATTTCTATATCAAGTCCGATTACTTTAACTTTAATTCGTATGTAATTAAAAAATATGTTACTTTTGCTAGTAAAACTAACAATAATAAATAAAAGTATTGTTATTAATAAGAATTCAAGCATATTCGATACCACCTCCTTTGAGTTTAGTGAAAATCACTAACAACCCAGGGAGGGTAAAACGTCTAAAACCTCCGTAGCCATCCATCTACGGAATAAAAGATTTACTTACCTAGTATATCATAAATAAATATAGATTAAAATCAATAATATAAAACGTTATCTAAAAAAGGGGTAAGAATATATGGGAAGAAATATATATGATAATGATGTGTTTTTCGAAGAATATTCAAAAATAAGAGAAAATGAATATAATTATAATAACCTTATAGAGAAACCGGCTATAAGTAAGTTATTGCCAGATCTAAAAGGCAAGATAGTTCTAGATTTAGGATGTGGAAATGGTGATAATTGTATAGATTTTATTAATAAAGGAGCAAGAAAAGTTATAGGTATAGACATATCCTCTAATATGGTAGATATTGCTATAAGTAAAAATAGTCATGAAAATATTCAGTATATTAAAATGGATATGAATATAATTAATAGCATAAATGAAAAATTTGATATGATTTATAGTTCTTTAGCTATACATTATGTAGAAAACTATAAACTACTTATATCAAATATAAGAAAGTTAATTAAGCCAGATGGGATTTTATTATTTTCACAAGAACATCCAAATACAACATCACCTAAGAAAGGTTGTATTTGGACTAAAGATAAAAATGGAAATAAGTTGCATGCTCATTTATCAGATTATATGTATAGTGGAAAACGTGAAGTAATATGGCTTGGAACCAAGGTAGAGAAATATCATAGACCTATATCAGAAATCATAAATATATTGGTAAATGAAAACTTTAATATAAAGGAAATTATAGAGCCTGTTCCTGATGAATATGCCTTAAGTAAAAGAAAGGATATGATAGATGAGTTTCATAGACCCACATCGATTATAATAAAAGCTCAAATGAAAAAATAGAATAAAAATCGTGCTCCATAGAGTAAGGTACGGAGAAGTTTATCACAAGTAAGGGATACGATTTATCAAATAGTAAAAAGGTATAGAATTAACTTTAATTCTATACCTTTTTACTATTTTTTTATGAATTAAGTAGCAAAGACTTAAGCTCATCAAAATTAGAAATCTCGTAAGTAGGTTTTATTGAAGTTTCATTTATAAGTTTGTTAGGGTTATACCAACAGGTATCTATACCAAAATTTATTCCACCTTGTATATCAGAACTTAAACTATCCCCTACTATTAAAACTTTGTTTTTATCAAAAAAATTTATATTTTTTAAAGTATGCTCAAAAATCTCAGGATTTGGTTTTGATATTAATATTTCTTCAGAGATTACTATAGTCTCAAAAAATTTTGCTATAATAGATTTTCTGATTCTTTTATCTTGAACTAAGGTAAGACCATTAGTTACTATAGCAAGTCTGTAAGACTTGTTTAGAGTTTCTATAAGCTCGATACTATTATCATATAAAAATGATGCATCGGCTAAATACTCCATATATAATTTTGCAAAGTCAGTTTCATCAAAACTTACTTCTAATCTATCTGATAATCTTTTAAATCTTTCTACCTTTAATTTTTCTTGTGTAATAAGTCCTTGTTCAAATTCTTTCCATAGGACTGTATTTATTTCTTGATAAATTTTTAAATGATAATTTTCATCATATTTTATGTCAAACTTAAGCATTGTGTTTTTAAATGCTTCTCTTTCAGATTTTTTAAAATCATATAATGTTTCATCTGCATCAAATAATATAACTTCATATTTCATAATATATCCTCCAAATTTTATATAAATAATTTAATCATCAAGTAATTTAAGTTGTTTTTGTTTATAATTTTCATCAGATTTTGCATTAAGTATAATACCTATTAAAAATATTACATGTCCTACTACCTTTCCTATAGAAAAAATATTGAAGTATAGATAGTACAAGTTGTCCAAATATCCCCATACCTGTAAAAACAGCTAAGTTCTTATATATGTTCAAATGTATCCCCCCACTTTACAAGTTTATATAAATAAAATAATATATTTATAAAAGTCACAACATGACATTGGTCATGTTAGGAGGAGTTATGAAAAGAGTTTTTGATAATAAGCTTTTAAATAATTACATTAAAAAGCACAATATAGAAAATATATTTGATGATGAAATATTAAAGTATGCACAGCTACATCTTTATGAAGAAGAAGAGTATATATTTGAGTCAGGGGAAAATCTTGAGTATTACTATTTACTTGTTGATGGAAAAATTAAAATTTATTATCCTTTTGAGAATGGAAAGTCAATGACTTTAAAGTTTTATAAAGATTTTAATACAATAGGAGATTTAGAACTTTTAAAAGGTATACCTATACTTTGTAATATTGATGCAGTAGAAGATACTTTTTTGATAGCAATACCTGCTACTATAATTAGAGAAAAGTATTTTGATAATGTAAAACTTTTACACCATTTAGTAGACTCTCTGAGTGAAAAACTTTATGGAACGATTAATAATAGTTCATATAATTTTGTGTATCCACTTATCAATAGAGTAGCGAGCTATTTAGTTGAACATTTTACAGGCAAAAACTATATAATTTTGAACTCATCATATTTAGACATCGCCCAATTTTTAGGTACAACATATAGACATTTAAACAGAACTCTAAAAGAGATGGAGTCAAAATCAATTATAAAATGTGGTGATAAAAAAATATATATATTAGATATAAAAAAGCTTAGAGAATTATCTAAGAATATTTATGTAAAGCCACTTTAGAATATAATTTAAAGTAATACAAAATGATATTTATTGGAAATTTAAAGAAAAAATATATCAAAAATAAGTGGAATTTTTAGTCTTAGGGGTTGATATAACTAATCTAAGCCTATTTTTATAAGTAAAGCTATTGTATCATAAGTAAATAATGTATTTATAAAATATAGGGATTATATTCCTTTTAACTTAGCGGTTACAATTAGCTAAATTATAAGATATAATAAA
Source organism: Paraclostridium benzoelyticum (assembly GCF_001006285.1). Lineage (GTDB taxonomy): Bacteria > Bacillota > Clostridia > Peptostreptococcales > Peptostreptococcaceae > Paraclostridium > Paraclostridium benzoelyticum. The sequence goes on along the minus strand of NZ_LBBT01000215.1, from coordinate 10,453 downwards.
CTTAAAATATTAACATAATAGTATATATATATTTATGTTAATTACAATTAAAATAACCTGGAGGCAAGATAATGAGTAAAAAAGATTTTTCTGATTTAGAAGATCAAATTATGTCTACAGTTAGCAATACACTTAAAGCAATAGATTTTGCTAATGTTAAAAAGGATATTACAGATAAAACTGAGGATACATTAAATCAATTTAAATCAAAATTCAATGGATATAGTGAAAAGTACATGAATTTAAATAAAAGACCTAAAAATGATATATCAACATATATTAGTAAAAAACCAGCTGGAAGTATATCGGGAATAATTTACATATTTTTAGGAGTAAGTGGAAGCTTAGTTTATGGTTCATCAGTGGCAACCTTTTTAATATTTAAGATACTATTTAGTGGTGTTGTAATTACAGGCAGCAATATTATGTTTGGAGTTGCGCTTTTATTTTCTGTAATAAGTTTAGGGCTGTTATTAAGGGGAATAACATTAAGAAAAAGAGTAAAGCGTTTTAAGAAGTATGTAAGATTTATTGGCAACAATAGTTATTTTTTAATTAGTGATTTAGCAAGATTTGTAAAAGAGAAAGATAGTTTTGTTGTTAAAGAATTAAGCAAAATGATTGATAAAGGTATGTTTTTAGAAGGACACATAGATGAAGAAAAAACTTACTTTATGCTAAATGATGAAGTTTATAACGACTATTTAAATTTAAAAAATCAGCAAATAGCTAAAGAAAGTAACGATGAAAAATTAAATGAAGAAATCTATGATTCAGAGAAAGAAAAAATAGAAGCTACAATTAAAATAGGAAGAAGTTATATTGAGCAAATAAGAAATATAAGAAATGATCTTTGTAAAGAAGAAATAGCTATTAAATTAGATAAGTTAGGAAATATTGCAACTCAAATACTTATTCAGGTTGAAAAGAATCCTAATAATATACAAGAAGTTAATAAATTTATAAATCATTACCTTCCTGTTACTATAAAATTAATTAATTCATACAAAGATATAAATAATCAAGTAGTCCAAGGTGAGAATATAGAGAATGCTAAAAATGAAATTGAAAAAAGTATTGATCTTATTAATAGCGCTTTTGAAAACTTACTAGATGATTTATTTGAAGATGTTGTTTTAGATGTTTCTACAGATATTTCTGTTCTTAAAACATTATTTAAACAAGAGGGATTGGTAGAAGATGATTTTAAAAAGTAAGTTTTAAATAAAAGGGAGGAATTAAGAATGAGTGATGAATTTAAAGAAGAACATATTGATATAAAGCCAGAATTAACTTTTGAACCATTTCAAGATGAAATTATTGATTTAAAAGTAAAAGAAGAAAAAATAGAAGAGAAAATAGTTGATGAAATGCAACTTACAGAAGAAGAACAAAAAATGGTTGATCAATTTGTAGATAAAATACAGATAAATAACTCAAATTCTATTTTACAATATGGAGCTGGTGCTCAAAAGAAAATTTCTGATTTTTCACAGTCAGCATTAAATAATGTAAAAACGAAAGATTTAGGTGAAATAGGGGAAATACTATCTAGTGTAGTTCATGAATTAAAGACATTTGAAGAATCTGAAGAGAAAAAAGGAATTTTAGGTTTCTTTAAAAAAGGGAAAGATAAGATTTCCTACATGAAAATAAAATATGAAAATGTAGACAATAATATAGGAAAAATGTGCAATATTCTTGAAGCACATCAAATACAGCTTTTAAAAGATATTGCGATGTTAGACAAGATGTATGAAATAAATAAAGCATATTTTAAAGAGCTTTATATGTATATATTAGCGGGTAAAAAGAAGCTTCAAAAACTAGAAAAAGAAGAACTTCCTAAATTACAGGAAAAAGCAAGAACTAGTGGTAATCCTCAGGATGCTCAGGAACTAAATGATTTTGTTGCTCTTTGTAATAGATTTGAAAAGAAAATTCATGATTTAGAATTAACTAAAATGATTTCTTTACAAATGGCTCCTCAAATTCGTTTAATTCAAAATAATGATTCATTAATGTCTGAAAAAATACAATCTACAATTATAAATACGATTCCACTTTGGAAAAATCAAATGGTTTTAGCGCTTGGGGTTGCTCATGCTGCTAATGCTGCAAGAGTCCAAAGAGAAGTAACAGATATGACAAATGAACTTTTACGCAAAAACGCAGAAATTTTAAAAACTTCAACTATAGAGACTGCAAAAGAATCTGAAAGAGGAATTGTTGATATTGAAACGCTTAGAGCTACAAATGAGTCGTTAATTTCAACTCTTGATGAAATACTTAATATACAAACAGAAGGACGTCAAAAACGTAGAGAAGCTGAAGCGGAATTAATAAATATTGAAAATCAATTAAAAAATAAACTTATAGAATTTAAATATTAATATAAGCCGTATCACAAGTAAGTGATGCGGTTTTATTTTTTGTGAAAAATTATAATTGACATATTAAAAAAATGCGAATATAATAATCGTATAAGATTAATCGTATACGATAAAAAGAATGGAGAAATTTAAAAATGAAAATAATAGCATTAGAATTTTATAAAAATGGATTTATGAAAGAAGCACTTGCATTTGGAGGATCAGTTGAAAAAGAAAAAATAGATCCAAATAAAAATTACGAATCAAGTTTACAAAATTACTTAATAGATACTGGAAAAGAAGTTATATTAGTGGATACAGGAGTACCAGTTGAGACAAAAGATGTAGAACCAAAACCTGAACAAATGATATACACTGGTGAAAAAGTTAATAATTTTGTAGATGCATTAAAAAAAGCAGGATATGAACCAAAAGATATAGATAAAGTTATAGTTACACATAAACATCAAGACCACACAGGAGAACTTAGATTATTTGATGATTCTAAAATATATATATCAGAAATAGAAGCTCAATCAATGGACTTAAAGGGTAACAATATAGTAAGAGTTAACTTTGAAGATGGAGAGTACAAAAACTTTAAAGAAAGTCAAAAAATTACTGACAACATATTCATGCTACCTGCGTATGGACATACAAAAGGGAATTCTATAGTAGTAGCAGAGTTTGAAGGATTACATTATATGTTCCATGGTGATGTAACTTATACAGATGAAGCACTTAGACAAAATGCATTATCAGTAGTGTTTGAAGATAAAGAGTTAGCAAAACAAACTTTAAATAATGTTAGAGAATTTGTAAAAGAAAATAAGACTGTATATTTATCAACTCATACACCTGAAGCTTTAATATCATTAAAAGAAAATAAAGTTATGGAACTTTAGAAAGGTATATATAAATATAATCAAGAATCATATAGAGGATATAAAACTATATAAGGTAAAAACAGGAGGCATTAAAATGAATAAAAAAGAGATATTAGATGTTTTAAATTTTAGACACGCATGCAAAGAATTTGATTCTAATAAGAAAATAACCCAAGGTGAATTTGAAGTAATACTTGAAGCAGGAAGACTTTCTCCAAGTTCTATGGGAATCGAACCTTGGAAATTCTTAGTTATAGAAAATCAAGAATTAAAAAATGAATTAGGAGAAGTTTGTTGGGGTGGAAAAACACAAATGCCAACATGTAGCCACTTAGTAGTATATTTAGGTAGAACTGCCAAAGAATTAAGATTTGATTCAAACTATATAGATTATTTATTAAAAGACGTTAAACATTTACCAGAAGATATTGCTAATAAGTATAAAGGTATAATGAAATCTATAGAGGAAATTAGATTTAGAGATGATAAAGATTTAGAAAATTATTCTTCAGAACAAGTTCATATTGCATTAGCTAATATGATGAGTGTAGCAGCTATGCAAGGAATAGACTCTTGTGCTATTGGTGGTATAGATCACAATAAAGTAGAAAAAATACTAGTTGATAGAGGATTATTAGACACAGACAAGTTCAATATTGTATTGTGTGCTGCATTTGGATATAGAGTTAATAATCCAGAAGAAAAATTAAGACAATCAATGGATCAAGTAGTCGATTGGGTAAAATAATATATATTATAAATATAATAAAGCTAGATGGATTAATAAATACTTCATCTAGCTTACTTGTTTCTATATAAATTTAATAACAAAAGTTGAAAAAAATACATTGGAAATTTATAAAAACATTATGAATCAGTAATATGAAATTATTTGATACATACTGGAAAAGAAGTTATAATAAATAAAAAATAGTATAGTTTTTTAGGAGGATGTACCATGCACGAAAATTTAAAATTAGAAAATCAACTTTGTTTTAAAATATACTCAGTATCTAAGAGTATAGTTAGAATATATGGACCTTTATTAAAAGAGATAGATTTAACATATCCACAGTATCTAACTATGATGGTTCTGTGGGAACATAAAAAATTACCTTTTAAAGAAATAAGTTCTAAATTAAAAATGAAGACTGGTACATTGACTCCTATTTTAAATAAATTGGAAAGCAACGGGTATTTAGAAAAAGTTAAAGATGAAAATGATGATAGAAAAATTTATATAGTTGTTACTAAAAAAGGATTAGAAATTGAAGGCAAGGCAAAAGATATTCCAAGAAGAATAGCAGAAAATCTTAATTTAAAAGAAGAGGACTATATAAAATATCTTCATGAGTTTGATGGATTAGTAAAAAAATTAGATTGTATAGAAAAATATATTAAATAGATAAATGTAAATAAGTATTATTATAGTACTTATACAGAGGTGGTTAAAAATGGAATTTAATAAAAATTGGATAGATGCTGTAAACTATAGAACCTCAAGAAGAGCATATATAAATAAGCAATTAGAAATAAAAGATATAAATAAATTAAAAGAATTAATTTATAAGATAAATGAAGGAACTGGATTGAATTTTCAATTTATAGAAGATTGTTCAAAGTTATTTAAAGGATTTTCAGCATCATATGGATTAATAAAAGGATTAAATTCATGTATAGCTTTAGTAGGAAATAAAAATATCGATGATTATAAAACTAAAGTTGGATATTATGGAGAAATGTTAGTACTAGAATCAACTTGCATGAATTTAGGAACTTGTTGGATAGGTGGAACTTACGATAAAAATGAATGTAAAAAATATATAGATATAAATCAAGATGAAGAACTAATTTGTGTAATAGCATTAGGGGAAGTTTTAGAAGATAAGAGCATAAGAGAAAAATTAATTTCTAAAATGAATAAAAGTAAAAAATCATTTGATCAAGTATTACTAGAAAAAGATACTGAGTTATTACCAAGTTGGATAAAGGAAGGCATTGAGTTTGTAATAAAAGCGCCTTCTGCATTAAATAAGCAGCCAGTAGGCTATTCTTTTTTAGATAATGAAGTAAAAGCGTATAAAGTATCAGATAAGTATGGATATGAAGATATTGATTTAGGAATATCTATGTTACACTTTGAGTTAGGTGCAAAGAAGCAAAGTCATAATGGTAATTGGAACTATATAAATGGTGAAAAAATTTATATGTAAAATTAAAAAATTGATCGTATGTAAAATATTTTTCTAAAAGAATATTTTATATAGTATTATTTAATAAAAAAGAAGGAGATACCTTTAACATATGGATTCTCCTTCTTTTAATTTTTTTATAAGATAATAATTGATATATTTTATCTTAAATATACTAAAATAAATTTATTTGATGTTTATTCTATTCATACACTAAAGTATTAAACATGCCACCGGCTCCATCAGTAAAGTTATTAGAAATATGATGAGATATATGGCAATGGATAGGCCAAATTCCAGGATTACATGCTTTAAACACTACATCCCATGTCTCGCCAGCAGCTACTAATACTGTATTTTTCAGTAGTCTATTACTAGGTATAATTGGATTACCATCGGAACTTTCTAACCAAAATTGATGCCCATGAAGATGCATAGGATGATGGTTTATTTGTATACCTCCGAATCTTAGGCGCACAATATTGCCATATCGTACAGGCATAGGTTCGGTAGCTGGAAAACTCTTACCATTTATAGTAAACATATTAAAGTCCATAGCAAAAGGATTGAGATTATATTGACCGGGTTCTACTTTTTCTCCTTTTTCTAATCCAACAAGACTCCATTCCTGCAGTAGCATTAGATAGTCTTTATCAATATTTCTTTCATGTGGATTAAGAATTACAAAGCCACCTAGTAATCCTAGCATGTCCTGTTTCACTACATTAACGTGAGAATGATACATATGGGTTCCAGGTGGATTACTTATTTTAAATTGGTAATCAAAGTAATATCCAGGTTCAATTCTAGGTGAAGGTTCCACATCTGGGACACCATCCATTATATTAGGAACATCAAGGCCATGCCAATGAATGCTTGTAGCTTCTGGAAGGTGGTTAATTACTCTTATGTTAATACAATCACCTGGATAAACCTGAATAGTTGGGCCTGGTATACTTCCGTTGTATCCCCAGCCTTTAATAAATACACCTGGAAGTATTTCTTGATTTACAGGTTCAGCTATTAATTCGAAAAATTTAATTCCATTTTTGATAGTATACTTAAGTGTAGGAATGTTTGGACTAATCACCATAAAAACCACCTCTTTGAATTATTGATTCTGCAAATTATAAAGAATAATATATTATATTCCAAATCTCTTTTAATATTACATTAAATAAGTAATATTAAAAGCATTAAGAAATGAGTTAGGTGTAATGTAAAAATAAAAATGTTGACATGGAAACAAAAAAACTATAAAATATTGTTAACTAGGAAACAAAGGAGTGATACTATGATAGATTTAAGTCTTAAATTAGAAAGAGATAACGAGGTATGGAACTGGTTAAAAAATCAAGAAAACAAATTGATTTCAGCAGGTCATATAGGAACTCATATAGATGTGTATAATAAAAGTGAAATACCACAAAATTATATTAAATCAAGAGGTGTAATAATAGATTGTAGTAATTATAATCTAGATAAAGAAATAGGTATTGAATGCATACAAGATAAAATAATTAATAATGGAGATTTTATTATTTTTAAAACAAATATAGGAGAAAAATATCCTTATGGAAGTGATATCTATATAAAAAATCATAATCAACTAAGTTTAGAACTAATAGATTATTTAATAGATAGAGAAGTTAATTTTATAGGAATAGATTGTGCAGGAATAAGAAGAGGAAAAGAACACTTTGAAGCTGATATAAAATGTGAAAATAATAATGTTTATGTAGTAGAAAATCTGGATTTATCACAAATTAATTCTTATGAAAAAGAAATAAATATTTATACTATATGGATAAATAATCCTTTTTCAACAGGGTTAGCGGCAAGAGTTTTAATTGATTTTATGGAGGAGTAATATGAACAATGAGAAACTATTAATTAAGACAATAGAAATTGTAGAATTATTTGAATTATTTAATAAAGCAAATTTTCAAGACATATATAATGGATTGAATATAAATGAGGTTCACACAATTGATTTTATAGGAGGTAGTATAAACCCTAAACTTACAGATGTAGCAAATTTTTTGAATATAACAAGAGGTGGAGCAACAAAAATAACTAAAAGATTAATAAATCAAGGGTATATTCAAGATTATAAATTAGATGAAAATAAAAAAGAAAAGTATTTTAAATTAACAAATACAGGTAATGATATTTTTAATAAACATAAATTAATACATGAAGAAAGTATCAGAAAAGATTCAAGGATATTTTCTGAACTTAGTAAAGAAGAAAAAATAACTATATTTAAATTTTTAGATATTTTAGAATCCGACTTAATTAATAAATTAAAGAGCAGGCACATATAAGTTTAAATTATTTAATTCAGTAGAAATTAAATTTATAATATTAAAATAACAATTAGAGGTATGATTACTTTAATCAGGTTGAGATAAATAAAGACTTACCTATATTAGGGGGTTCTCATGTTTTATTGATAAAAATTAACTAACCGTTAACTTTTATCAACAAAACATGAGAACCCTTCAATTGTTTAAAGCATATAGCTTTGATATCATTTAGTTAATAAAGTTAGAACTTAAATAAGATTATAAGTAAAAGGAGGGTTTAACGTTATGAAAATAAGTGAGGTTATTAGGCATTATAGAAAAAAGGAAAATCTTACACAAGAACAAGTCGCTAATTATTTAAATATAAGTGCACCAGCAGTAAATAAATGGGAAAAAGAAACGTCATATCCAGATATAACACTGTTAGCGCCTCTTGCACGTGTTTTAAAAATTGATATTAATACTTTATTATCATTTAATGAGGATTTAACAGATGTAGAAGTAGAAAATTTTGTAGAAGAAGTAGTTCAAATATCAGAAAAATATGGATATGAAAAAGCATTTGAAAAAGGATGTAATTTAATTAAACAATATCCAAGTTGTGATGAATTAATATATTGGGTATCTCTAGCATTAAGAATAGAGTTATTGGTATCTAAAATTGAGGGAAAAGATAAATATGAAAAGAATATTATTGACTGGCTGCAACTAGTAGCAGCAAGTAGCAAAGAAAAAATAGCTTCTATGGCTAAATTACTTTTATCAGTAATATATAAAGAGAAAAAAGAGTATGGAAAAGCTCAGGAAATATTAGATAAGATTCCAGACATAGAAGTAGATAAGACGTTTCAACAGGCATCATTATTTAAAAGTAGTGGGAAAATTGATGATGCTTATGCTGTTTGTGAGGGTATGTTATTAAAAAATGCCCATGACACATTGAATGTTTTAATTTTTATAATATCGATGCTATGTGAAGAAAATAAATTCAGTGAGGCAGAAGAATACTTAGAGAGTGTTAAAAAACATGTTGAAGCATTTGATTTAGGAACATATCATAAATATCCATTAGAGTTACTTTTAGCAAAAGAAAAACAGGATAAAGAAAGAATTATAGAAAGTATTGTAAATATGGTAAATGAAGCAGGGAGTATGGATGATTCTTTGAAGTCAAAATTATATAAACATAGAAATACTAATGAGGATAATGAAAAGAGCGAGGATTGGTATAGAAGTTTAGTGGTAGAGTTAATTAAAAAAGATAATACGCTTGACTTTGTAAAAAATGATTCTAGAATAAAATTTCTACTGAACTAACATTAAATTTTAAACTGTAAATTTAATGGTTTATAAAAAAATACTTGGTAATATTAGTGAGTTTTTTTAGACTATTAACTCACTACAAATTCAAAATAGTATTGTTAATAAGCTTAATAACATAATTGAGATACCATAAATTTTGTTTGAAAAATTATGGTTAAATGCAACTGCTATTCATGGGAATAAATAAAAAATATAGCATAAACAAGGTGTCAACACATTAAAATCTATTAACATAAATAATCTATAGTTCATACTATATTAGTAAATTTCATATTATGGGAAATATGTTTTTTAAGGAGTGAATAAGTATGAACAATGAAACTGCCATGATTGTAGATATACCATTCAATACAGATACAAATCCATTTTGGCCAGAATTTGATGATAGATTTATTGATGTAAAAAAACAATCAAAAACAAAAGAATGGATTGATTATAGAATAGATATATTTATGAAATATACGGGGAAAAGTTTGATGAATCAAACTAATCAAGATTTTAAATGTGTTGTGAGATATGCAAAAGAAAGTGAAAATTTGATATTTGATGCATTATCTAAATATCCTAAACTTCCTGATAACATAATTTTTACAGGTGATGGAGATAGTTATATAGAAAAATTAATAGATGGATATAAATATATTTATCATATTAGAATAGATAGTGATAATATGTTTTCTAGTAACTATATAGAAGAATTAAGCAAGGTTAAATATTATGAAGAACTACAATGTATATTAAGTCAAAACGGATATTTATACGATTCAAATGAAAATAGATTAGCTGATATGTTCCACACATCTCCTTCAGTTTATGCACTTGTATATACAGTAGATGATTTTATATGTGGATTTCAACATCGATTAGAAAATAGTCATTGGGGTGCTGTTAAACTAGTGAAAGAAGTTATTGAAAGTCATAGCTATGCGTTAATTACTCATAAAAAAAATATTGATAATAACTTTGATCTTATACTTCAAGTAGGATATCCGCTTATAAGGACGAGAGAAATGTTTGGAGAAGAAAAAGAAACAGTTTTAAAAGAGTTTAATTTAATATAAAAAAATTAAGTATTAGAGTAGAAGGTTAGTCATCAAATGATAATGATTCTTCTACTTTTTAATTTTAAAATAATATATATAATTTGAACAATAATAATTAAGGAACTCAATAAAGTGGAAATTTTAATAGGGGATTTTAAAAAATTTAACAATTGACTTTAATGGCTTGTACCTAAGTGTATAAGCCATTTTTAGATTAAATCTAGAAAATGAAAGTTAGCAATCTAAATATTTTTTTATGGAAATAGTTGACAATCTAACCGTACGTATATAATATCTATATTGAAAGAACGAACATAATTATGTTAA
>NZ_LBBT01000214.1 GCF_001006285.1 Paraclostridium benzoelyticum | reverse complement strand
AAAGCAAGAATATGAAAAAATAAATAATTTAATTAAAGAAATTGATTTAAATAAAGAGTGTTATTCATTAAAAGAATTAGCACTAAATGGAAGGGATTTAAATGCTTTAGGCTATAAAGGAAAGGAAATAGGTGAAAAATTAAATTTTTTACTATATAATGTGATTGAAAATCCTAATATAAACAATAAAACAGATTTAATTAATATTATAAATAGCTTATAAGAAGCAAGCACAATTTTAATTATTTAAATTGTTGTAAAATAATGCTATAATGTAATGTGATTTCAAAAACGAAAATTGGAGGTTTTAAGTATGAGAGTCGAAGCCCCTATTAAGGTAGACAGAAAAACAAAAAGGCTTGCAAAGCGACTTACTGGCGGAGAAATAGCAGTTATAAATCATAAAGATGTAGATGAAGTTGCTGCAAATTCATTAGTAGAGGGAAAGATAAAACTTGTTATAAATGCATCTCAATCTATAAGTGGTAGATACCCAAATAAAGGACCTGGAATACTTGTAGATAAAAATATACTTATTGTAGACAATGTAGGTGAAGAGCTATTCAACAACTTACAGGAGGGGCAAATAATAGAAGTTATAGATGGAAAAATCTATAGAGATGGAGAATTATTAGGCCAAGGAGAAGTATTAGATAAAGACGAAGTTGATAACAAGATAAGATTGGCATATGAAAATTTGGCTGTAGAGTTGGATAGATTTATAGATAATACTATAGATTATGCTAAAAAAGAAAAAGGACTTATTCTTGGAGAAGTTGAAATACCAAAAGTAAGTACAGACTACAAGAATAGACATGTATTGATAGTTGTTAGAGGTCAAGACTATAAGCAAGACTTAAGCACAATATTATCGTACATAGAAGAAATGAAACCTATATTAGTAGGTGTAGATGGTGGAGCTGACGCTTTACTAGAGTTTGGATATACTCCAGACGTAATTGTAGGAGATATGGATAGTGTAAGTGATGAGGCTTTACAAAAAGCAAAAGAAATAGTTGTTCATGCATACACAGACGGAAGAGCACCTGGACTTAAGAGAGTACAAGACTTAGGATTGGAAGCTGTGGTATTTCCTGCGCCTGGAACAAGTGAGGATATAGCTATGCTTACTGCCTATGAGTATAAGGCTGAGCTTATAGTAGCTGTAGGAACACATTCTAATATGATAGACTTCTTAGAAAAAGGAAGACCTGGTATGGCTAGTACATTTTTAGTTAGACTAAAAATAGGATCAAAGCTAATAGATGCAAAAGGTGTAAACTTATTATATAGAAGTAAATTAAAATTAAAGTATATATGGGCACTTATAGCAACTGCTTTATTCCCAGTTTTAATACTTGCATCATTCTCTCCAAGTGTTCAACAATTTATGCACTTGATGGAATTAAAAATGAGACTATTATTACAGATGTAATTAATTGAGGAGGATTAACATGCATATAAATATGAAGTATTATATAGTAACGATAGGTGCTATATTTATTGCATTAGGAATAGGAATGCTAGTAGGATTTAACTTAAATTATGATCAAGAACTTAGTAAGCAACAAGCTGCTATAATAGATGATTTAGATGCTAAGTTTGAAGACATAAAAACAACAAATGATGAATTAGAAGGTAAACTAGACAAAAAAGAGAGCGAATACAAAAAAATAGTTAATTATTTAAATGAAAATTATTTAGTATTAATAAAAGACCAATTACAAGGTAAAAATGTAGGAATAATATCAACAACAGAAAATTATGATTATACTCAAGATATATCTAAGACAATAACAGATGCAAATGGAAGTGTAGCATATGATATTATTTTAAAATCAGGGTTAACTAATAAAGATAAAATAAAAGAACTTAATAGTGCATTACAATTACAATTAAAAACTGAAAAAGATGTAGTTAATTACATAATGAGTTGTTTAAAAGAAGAAAATGCTATGGATAAACTACAACAATTAGAAAAATTAGAGATGATAAAAATAAATTATTTATCAGATAACTATTTAGACTGTTCTCAAGTTGTTATGGCAAGTGGAGATACAAATGAATCTTCTGATAAGTTTACGAATATAGATAAAACAATAATAGATAAATTAAAAGAAGATGGTAAATATGTAATAGGAACTCAAAAAAGTGATGTTAAATTCTCTGATTTAGAAAACTATAAAAAAGATAAAATACCAACTATAAATAATTCACAGCAAGGAACAGGTAAACTATCTTTAGTTTACGCTCTTAGAGATTCTGTAGAAAAAGGAAACTTTGGTATAGGAGATAAAGTAGACTCTATAATACCATTTAAGTAAAAATAAAGGAGATGTAAATATGAATCCTTATGTAAGTATAATAATACCTGCATACAATGAAGAAAATAAAATAAAAGATACTTTACTAGGAGTAGTAGATATTGAAGAAATAAATGAAATAATAGTTGTAGATGATGGTTCAAGTGATAATACTGAAAAAGCAGCTAAATCTATTGTAAATGATAAAATAAAAGTTTTTAAGTTAGATAGAAATAGAGGTAAAGGCTATGCATTAAACTATGGATTAAAAAAAGCTATGGAAAATGCAGACATAATAGGATTTTTAGATGGAGATTTAGGTAGGTCATCAAGTGAAACTATTAAGCTTATAAAACCTGTAATAAATAATGAAGTTGATGTAACAATAGCAAAATTCCCACCTGCTAAGAAAAAAGGTGGGATGGGATTTGTAAAAAGATTAGCTAAAGATTCAGTATTTGAGATGACAGGAGTAGAGTTAGATGCTACTATATCAGGTCAAAGAATATTTAAAAAAGAAGTTTTAGAAAAATTTGATGAAATACCTTTTGGGTATGGAGTTGAAGTTGGAATGACTATAGACATATTAAAATATGGTTATTCTATAAAAGAAATTTTAGTTAATATGACACACAATGAAACAGGAAGAGATTTAAAAGGGTTTATACACAGAGGCAAACAATACTACCATATAAAGAAAATTGCTAATAAGAAGAGAAAAGAATGGAGGTAGTGTTATTGAATGATATTATACTGTATATAATAATGCTACTAGTGGGTATAGTAACAACTTATGTTGTTATGCCATTTTTTAGAAATATGTTGGTGTCGAGTAATGTAATAAGACCAAATTATAAAAAAGATATGATACCTGTAAGTATGGGATTAGTTTTTCTACCTACGATAGTTATAAATAGTATTATTTTAGTATACTTTACAAATAACTATAGCGATTTAGTATATACATTTATGTATATATTTGGACTATTATCTATGTGCTTAGTAGGTATTTTAGATGATATTGTAGGTAATAGAGATGTAAGTGGATTAAAGGGACATTTTAAAAGTTTATTTAAAGGACATCTTACAACGGGTGGATTTAAAGCGTTATTTGGAGGATTTGTAGGTCTTGCTATATCAGTTGCAATATCTAAAAATATAGTTGATATATGTATAAACACTTTAATAATCGCTTTATCTACTAATTTAATGAATTTACTAGATTTAAGACCAGGAAGAGCAATAAAAGTATATTTAGTTATAATTATAACGCTATTATTAACTTTAGTAGGTTATCCTAAAGGTTTAGTTCTTATATTATTACCGAGTGTAATTGTATACTTCTTTGACGATTTAAAAGCTAAAGCTATGATGGGAGATACAGGATCTAATGTATTAGGTATATCTATAGGTATCTTAATTGCTATAGGATACGCTAGACCTATAAGAATTGGATGGTTAGTATTTTTAGTATTTATACATGTACTTACTGAAAAATACTCTTTAACAAAAATAATAGAAAATAATAAGGTTTTAAATTTTATTGATAAGCTAGGAAGGTAATCTTATGATAAGTAAAAGAATTGGAGTAGTTGAATCTATAAAAAGTAAGTCACAAAACTTAGAAGAAATAACTGTAAATATTAATGGGAATATAGAAAAAGCTTATAATTATCCTAAGATGACAGGTAGTGTAGATATAGGTGATGAAGTTGTATTAAATACAACTGCAGTTGAATTAAGTCTTGGTACCGGTGGTTATCACTTTGTAATAACTAATTTAAATAAAATTGAATCTGATATGACTCCGGGTGGTCATATTATGAAATTGAGATATACACCCTTACAGGTTAAAGTAGATTCTGTAGAAGAACAAGATAGTAAACTACATGATAAAATAAATGAGTTTAAAAGCTTAGATAAACTACCTGTTGTAGTTGGAACATTGCATAGTATGCTTACTCCATTTGTAGCATCATACAAAAGACATAACCCAGATAAAAAACTAGTATATATAATGACAGATGGGGCATCACTGCCTATATACTTAAGCAAGAATGTAGAAAATCTAAAAAGTAAAAAATTAATAGATGGCACTATAACTATAGGTAATGCGTTTGGAGGAGACTATGAATGTATAAATATTTATTCAGCATTAATAACTGCAAAAGAAGTTTTAAATGCTGATGCAGTATTTGTAAGTATGGGGCCTGGAATAGCAGGTACAGGAACTAAATATGGTTTTACAGGTATAGAACAAGGTCCGATACTAGATGCTGTTAAAAAGCTAGGAGGAAATCCTATTGCAATTCCGAGAATGAGCTTTGCAGATAAAAGAGATAGACATGTAGGTATAAGTCATCATAGCATAACTGTATTAAACGAAATAGTAAATGTAGGAGTTAATATACCTATAGGACTTAAAGATAAAGAAAAACTAAATTATGTAAATAACCAAATAAAAGAAAATAAATTAGATGAAAAGCACAATATAGCATATATAAATCCAGGCAGTACTTTAGATGATTTAAACTATTTTGGATTAAAAGTTAAAAGTATGGGTAGAAATTATGAACAAGATAGTGAATTCTTTGATGCTGCAAGCAATGCAGCATATTACTTAATGGAGGTTTGTTATGATAATAGAAGAGCAAACAGTAAGTAGTGACAGGATATATACTGGAAAAGTTATAAGTTTAAAAGTAGATACTGTTGAAGTTCCGAAAAAAGGCTATCAAAAAAGAGAAATAATAGAACATCCTGGAGCAGTTGGAATAGTAGCTATAACTGATGATAATAAGGTTTTATTAGTTAGACAATTTAGAAAAGCAATAGAAAAAGCTTTATGGGAAATACCTGCTGGAAAGTTAGAGCAAGGAGAAAGTCCAAAAGACTGTGCTATTAGAGAACTAAAAGAAGAAACTGGATATAGTGCAAATAATATAAAATTAATACATAAATTTTATACATCATCAGGATTTTCTAATCAAAAAATATATGTTTATCTAGCTACAGACTTAGAAAAGGGTGAGTGTTGTCTAGATGAAGATGAATTTTTAGAATTACATGAAGTTAATTTAAATGATGCATATGAAATGATTAATAAAAATGATATAGAAGATGCTAAAACATCTATAGGTCTTTTGCTTGCGAAAGAACTTCTATAATTAGGAATAACCTCCTCTTATCTTGCATAAAAATTATGTAAGAACAAAAGAGGGGGTTGTAGTTTTTGAGAAGAGTACATAGAAGAACCACATTGGATAAAATAAGTAAGGATATGATAATTATATCTAGTTTGTTTATAGTATTTGTTATTTTAGGATCATTGTTAAACAAAATTTTTCCTCAATACACAGAGGTAATAAGTCATAACATAGCCTATACAAATAGTTACTATGATTCAGGAATGAAAATAAGAGAAGTTTTAATGTCAAATTTAAAAATGGACTTAAGTTTATTAGCTGGTATGTCGATATGTACATTAAGCATAATTTTAGCACCTGTAGCTTTAATTATTTTTGCGGTAAAAGGCTTATCGATAGGGTATACTATAAATACTTTCATAATAGCTATGAAGGCTAGTTCATTTAAAATGCTATGTGTGACACTTATTAAATTTTCAGTAGTACTGCCAGGGATGATAATACTAGCACTAATATCATTTAAGTACTTTGAAGAATTTATAAAAAATGTAAGAAAACAAAATAAAACAAACTGTACATATTTAATGAAAAGGTATATAATAAACTCATTTCTTATAATAATGATTAGTGTATCTGCACAAACTATTTTAAATGCTATATCTACAATAACACTAAAAATATTTTAAAGGACTACAATATGCAACTACTAAATGAATATATAGAATATATAAAATCTATAAGAAAGTTAACAGAAAATACAGTTAGCTCTTATTTTATAGATATAAAAAAGTATTTAACATATATAGAAAATAAAAGTATTAACTTATTTGAAACAACAGAAAATGATATAATAAGTTATATAATAGAATTAGAAAAAAATAATGCATCTACAGCTACAATTTCTAGGAGTATATCATCTATAAAGTCTTTTTATGAATATTTATTTTTAAATAGATACATAGAAAGTAATATATCTAAAAATATAAAAAAACCTAAAATAGAAAAAAAAGAAATGGATATTTTAAGTTTAGAAGAAATAGAGGCATTACTAGATTTTCCTGAACCTAAAAATGTAAAAGATATAAGAGACAAAGCTATATTTGAGATTTTATATGGGACAGGTATGAAAGTAACAGAGCTAATAGAGTTAGATTTAGATGATGTTAATTTAGAATTTGATTATATTTGTTGTAAATCAGGAAAAAATCCTAGAGTAATACCTATGTCTAAAACTACAAAAAAATATTTAGATAACTATTTAACTAAGTCAAGAAGCGAGATTTTAAAAACTAACTTCCAGGAAAAGGCTTTATTTACAAACTCTAATGGAACTAGATTTACAAGGCAAGGTCTTTGGAAATTAATAAAGAAACATGCAAAAAGAGCAAATATAAATAAAAGTATAAATCCAACTATTCTTAGAAATTCATTTGCTATACACTTATTAAATCAAGGTGCAAACATAGCTGTAGTCAGCAAAATTTTGGGGAATTCTAATTTATCAAGTTTACAATATTATTTAAATTGTATAGATAAAAATATAAGACAAGAACTAAAGGAAAAACATCCTAGAAAATAAACTAACATTTAGGAGGAAAAATTTTATGAGCAGAGTTATATGGATGATAATTGATAGTGTTGGGATAGGAGCACTTCCTGATTCAGAAAAATTTGGAGATGTAAATGTAAATACTTTAGGTAATATAGTTAAAAACTATAAAGATATAAAGTTACCTAATATGCTGAAATTAGGTTTAGGTAATATAGATGGTATTGATAGCTTAGAAGGTGTTGAAAGCCCTATAGGCGTATTCGGTAGAGCTAGCGAAGTATCTAAAGGTAAGGATACAACAACTGGACACTGGGAGATGACAGGGGTTTTAGTTGAAACACCTTTTAGAACATATGAAAATGGATTCCCAAAAGAAATAATAGATGAATTTGAAAGAAAGACAAATAGAAAAGTTATAGGAAACAAGCCTGCATCTGGAACAGCTATACTAGATGAATTAGGAGAGCAACAAATGAAAACTGGAGAAGTCATAGTATATACTTCTGCAGATAGTGTATTCCAAATTGCAGCACATGAAGAAATAATTCCGTTAGATGAGTTATACAAAATGTGTGAAATAGCAAGAGAAATAATGATGGGTGATAATGCAGTAGCAAGAATAATAGCAAGACCATTTGTTGGACAACCAGGAGCATTTGAAAGAACTTCTAATAGAAGAGATTACTCTTTAAGTCCATTTGAAGATACAGTTTTAGATAATATTAAAAATTCAAACCTAGATGTTATAGGAGTTGGAAAAATAGAAGATATATTTAATAAACAAGGTATAACAGAGGCTATACATACTAAAGATAATATGGATGGAGTAGACCAAACTATAAATTACATGAAGAAAGAAAACAATGGTCTTATATTCACAAATTTAGTTGATTTTGACTCTAAATATGGTCATAGAAGAGATGTTAAAGGATATAAAGAAGCATTAGAGGAATTTGATGCTAGAATACCTGAAATATTAGAAAATATGAAAGATGATGATATATTAATTATAAACTCAGACCATGGTAATGATCCTACATATAAAGGAACTGATCATACAAGAGAGTATATACCTATGTTGATTTATGGTAAAAAGGTTAAAGATGGATTAAATTTAGGAACTAGAAGTAGTTTTGCAGATATAGGAGCTACAGTTGCTGATATACTAAATGTAAAAATGCCTAAACATGGTAATAGTTTTAAAAATGACATTATAAAATAATTATCTAGTTGGAGGAAAAATATGAAAAATTTATATGATAAAATTCAAGAGAGTACAAACTATATAAAATCTAAAATAGAACAAGCTCCAGAAGTAGGGCTTATATTAGGATCGGGATTAGGTGTTTTAGGTGATGAGATAGAAAATCCTGTAAAAATAAAATATGATGAAATACCAAACTTTCCAGTTTCTACAGTAGAAGGTCATAATGGACAATTAGTAATAGGAACTTTACAAGAAAAAACAGTTATAGCTATGCAAGGAAGATTCCATTTTTACGAAGGATACTCAATGGAGAGTGTGACATTTCCTGTAAGAGTTATGAAAGCTCTAGGAGTTAAAACTGTAATAGTTACTAATGCAGCTGGTGGAGCAAATAAAGATTTCAAACCAGGAGATTTAATGATAATAAGAGATCATATAAACTTTAGTGGTCATCATCCACTAATAGGATCTAATGATAATAGATTAGGAGTAAGATTCCCTGATATGTCAACAGCATATACTCCAAAGTATGTAGAATTAGCAAAGGAATGTGCTAAAGATTTAGGAATACAAGTAAGAGAGGGCGTATACACTTTCTTTAGTGGGCCAACTTATGAAACACCTTCAGAAGTTAAATTAGCTCAAATTTTAGGATCAGATGCAGTTGGAATGTCAACTGTTCCAGAAGTTATAGTAGCTAGACATTCAAACTTAGATGTTATAGGTATATCTTGTATAACAAATATGGCAGCAGGAATATTAAATCAACCTTTAAATCATGAAGAAGTTATAGAGACAACACAAAAAGTTAAATCAGAATTTTTAAACTTAGTTAAATCAATAGTTAATAAATTATAAAAATTTAACGTATTCTAAACTATAAAATAATGATACAAAGGAGACTCGTTATGAGAATTTATGACATTATAAAAAAGAAAAGAGATGGAGAAGTATTAACTAAAGAAGAAATAAACTTCTTCGTAGAGAAATACTCTAAAGAAGAGATTCCTGATTATCAGGCATCTGCTCTTTTAATGGCTATATATTTAAACAAAATGTCTAAAGAAGAAACTGCGTTTTTAACAGAAGCTATGATGAACTCAGGTGAAGTTATAGACCTATCAGCTATAAATGGAATTAAAGTGGACAAGCATAGTACAGGTGGTGTAGGAGACAAAACTACAATAGCATTAGCACCGTTAGTTGCTGCATGTAAAGCACCAGTTGCTAAGATGTCAGGAAGAGGTCTAGGACATACTGGAGGAACATTAGATAAATTAGAAGCTATTCCTGGATTTTCTATAGAAATGGAACCTGAAAAATTTATACAATCAGTTAATAAGCACAATATAGCTGTATGTGGTCAAACTGCATCTATAGCTGTAGCTGATAAAAAAATGTATGCACTTAGAGATGTAACAGCAACAGTTGATAATATATCATTGATTGCAAGTAGTATAATGTGTAAAAAATTAGCATCTGGAGCTGATGCTATAGTGTTAGATGTTAAAACTGGAGACGGTGCATTTATGAAAACTATAGAAGATTCATTTGCACTGGCAAAAGAAATGGTTGATATCGGAGATAATATGAATAGAGAAACTATAGCACTTATAACTGATATGGATGAACCACTAGGATTTGCAGTAGGTAACTCATTAGAAGTTATAGAAGCTATAGAAACTTTAAAAGGAAGAGGGCCTAAAGATTTCGTAATGTTATGTGAAACATTAGGGGCATACATGTTACTATTAGCAAAAGTAGTTGATAATTTTGAAGATGGTAAAACTAAAATTCAAGAAGCTATAACTACTGGAAGTGCACTTGATAAATTAAAAGAATTTATAGAAAATCAAGGTGGAAATAGTAATATAGTTGATGATTACTCTTTATTACCTCAAGCAAACGAAGTAATGGAAATAAAATCTCCAAAAACTGGTTACATAGCAAAAATAGAAGCTGAAGAAGTTGGAGTTTCTGCTATGATGCTAGGTGCAGGCAGAGAAACTAAAGACGATGAACTAGATTTATCAGCTGGGATAGTTTTAACTAAAAAAGTTTCAGACTTTGTAAATGAAGGAGAAACAATCGCATATATGTATTATAATAAATTAGATAAAATTGAAGGAGCAAAAGAGAGATTCTTAAAAGCTTATACAATATCTGATGAAAAAGTAGAGCCAGGAAAATTAGTTTATGGGGTTGTAACTAAAGATAAAACTTTAAAATTCTAATAGATATGATTAAAAAAAGCCTAACGTGTAAAAAATAACGTTAGGCTTTTTATTTAGTTTCGACAATTTTATTGAAAATTTTTATTCTTAGATTTATAATATAAAGGATATAAATATACATAAGGAGTAGATAACCCTATGAATTTTAGAAAGGTAAACTTGAAAATAGTAGCTATTATAATAGTAATTATACTAGCTTTAATTGCTGGATATATATATAGTCAAATAGGACCATACAATAAAAGCAGCAAAAAAGAAATAATAGTGGAAATACCTAATGGAGCAACATTAACAGATGTAGCAGATATTTTACAAGAAAATAAATTAATTAAAAATAAAGTTTTGTTTAAAGCTGTAGAAAAGGTAAAACCTAACAAACATGGTGTTAAAGCTGGAACGTATTTACTACGTCAAAGTTATTCAAACTCTAAAATTTTAAGTATACTTACTGATGGAAAAGTTCACAACGATGGGACAAAGGTAACTATACCGGAGGGATTAACTTATAAAGAAGTAATAAAATCTTTAACAGATAAAAAATTAGGAAGTGCTGAAAAATATGAACAATTAATAAATAATCCTAAAGAATTTTATACTGACTTTGCATTTTTGAAAGAATCTGATATAAAGAATCTAGAGGGATTTTTATATCCTGACACTTATTATTTTGAAAAAGAAAGTACAGAAAAAGAAGTTTTATCTGCAATGTTAAAGAGATTTGAACAAGTTTATAATGATAAGTTTAAAGAGAAGCAAAAGGAAATGGGATTAACTCTTCAACAAGTTATAAATTTAGCTTCTATAATAGAAAAAGAAGCTGTTGTAGATGAAGATAGACCTATAATTGCTAGTGTTTTTTACAACAGATTAAAAATAGGAATGCCTCTTCAGTCAGATGCTACTCTACAATACGCATTTGATAAAAGAAAAGAAAGAGTAATGTATAAGGATTTAAAAGTTGATTCTCCTTACAATTCTTATTTAAATAAAGGATTACCACCTACTTCTATATGCAGTCCAGGAGTTAAGTCTATAGAAGCTGCACTATATCCATCTAATACGGATTATCTATATTTTGTAGCAACTGTAGGAGGAAAGAATAATTACAGTAAAACATATAAAGAACACTTAAAACACGTAGATAGTTATAAGCAAGAAAGAGACAAACTTAACGAAGAAAAAATAGAAAAATAAATAAAATATTTGTCCAAAAAGGCAAAGGATTATCGCGAAACTTAATATAAGTTTTAAGGCGAAACTTTGTCTTTTTTTAGGGCAACTCAAGGAGTTGAAGATATGAGTAACATAGTTGATGATTTAGTTGAAGATTATATAAGAAATACTTTAAGAGATAAAGAAGGATTATTAAAAGAATTAGAAGAGTATGCCAAAGAGCATAATGTTCCTATAGTTCACAAAGAGGTTTCAGATTTTTTAAAGGTGTTGTTGAAAGTTCAAAAACCAAAAAGAATTTTAGAAGTTGGTTGTGCAATAGGGTACTCATCTATATTATTTGCAACAGTTTTAGGTAAAGATGTAGAAATAATAACTGTTGAGAGAAATGAAAAAATGATTGAAAAAGCAAAAGAAAATATCAAAAAAGCTGGATTAGAAAATAATATAACTATATTAGAAGGAGATGCAGAAGAACTTTTAAAACAAGTTGAAGGAGAATTTGACATGATTTTCCTAGATGCAGCTAAAGGACAATATAAGCTATTTTATGATATGATAATAGATAAATTAAAAGTAGATGGGCTTTTAATATCTGACAATATTCTGTACAAAGGAATGGTAGCACATGATAGTTATGTTATCAGAAGAAAAAAAACTATAGTTAAGAGAATGAGAAGTTATCTAGATTATATATGCAATTGTGACTATCTAGATACATCTATCATACCTATTGGAGATGGAGTTACACTTAGCTATAAAAAGAAAGTAAGAGGTGATTTGAATGCATAAAGTTGAACTTTTATCATCAGCTAAAGATTTAAACAGCTTAAAATTAGCGTTAAAAAGTGGTGCAGATGCTGTTTATATAGGTGGAGATTCATTTGGAATTGATGCTATAGCTAAAAGCTTCTCAAGAGAAGAATTGCAACAAGGTGTTGAATTTGCACATCACAACAATAAAAAAATTTATGTAGCTGTCAATGTTATGCCGCACAATGAAGATTTTGAGAGTTTAAAAGACTACTTAGTTGAACTTGAAAAGTTAAAAATAGATGGAATAATAGTAACAGATCCTGGTGTTTTAACAATAGCTAAAAACACTATACCTAGTGTTAAGGTTCACATGGGACAGCAAGCAAATGTAACCAATTTTAATTCAGCTAACTTTTGGTATGATCAAGGAGTTAGAAGGATAATTATTACTAGTGAATTATCTTTTGATGAAATACGTACAATAAGAGCTAAAACTCCATTAGATATGGAAATAGAAACCTTTGTTCATGGACCTATATGCATATCTTATTCAGGAAGAAGGCTTTTAAGCAGCTACTTAGGAAGCAAAGATAATGTAGAGTACAAAGAAGGAAGTAATAAGTATAACTTATTAGAAGAAAAAAGACAAGGGGAATACTACCCAGTTTTTGAAGATGAAAAAGGAACTTTCTTATTTAATTCAAAAGACCTATGCATGTTAAACTTTGTACCTGACTTTGTAAAAGCAGGTGTAACTAGTTTAAAGATAGATTGTAGATTACAAAGTAACGAATACTTAGAAACAGTTATAAAAGTCTATAGAAAAGCTCTAGATGAATTTTATAAAAACCCTAATGAATGGGAATTCAATCCTATTTGGTTAGAGCAAATAAAAGAAAAAAGTCATAGACCATTAACACATGGATTCTACACAGGCGAAGCTATGCCAGATGATCATGAATAAATAAAAAATTTTAAGGAGAGATTCAAAGATGACAAAGGACAAAAAGACACTGATAATAGGTATTACAGGTGGGACAGGATCAGGAAAAAGTACAGTTTGTAAATCTATAAAGGAAAATATACCAGAGGAAAATATAGCTATAATAGAACAAGATGCATACTATAAAGATCAATCTCATTTATCATTTGAGGATAGATTAAAGACTAACTATGACCATCCATTAGCTTTTGATAACAAGTTATTAATAAAGCACTTAGATATGTTATGTAATGGAGAAAGTATAGAAAAACCTATATATGACTATGAGCTTCACACTAGAGACTTAGAGAATACTGTAACTACAGAGGCTAAGGATATAGTAATTGTTGAAGGTATAATGATACTTGAAGATGAAGAATTAAGAAATAAATTAGATATAAAGATATATGTAGATACAGAAGATGACCTAAGAATTTTAAGAAGAATACAAAGAGATATAAAAGAGAGAGGTAGAACAGTAGATTCTGTTATAGAACAGTATTTAACAACTGTTAAGCCTGCACATGATCAATTTATAGAGCCATACAAAAAATATGCAGATATAATAATACCTGAAGGTGGACAAAACGAAGTTGCAATAGATATGGTAATAGCAAGAATAAAAACACAATTACATTAATAATAAATAGTATTAACCCCTTAGAAATTGTCAAGAATTACAATTACTAAGGGGTGATTTTATGTCTAGAAAAAAGAGTTCAATAAAATATACAAGCAAAAACAGAATGTATTCTATATTTTTATTGTTTATAGTAATTTATGGATTTTTAATATATAGATTAGTAGACATTCAAGTTGCACATTCGGATTTTTATAAAAAATGTGTTAAAGATCAGAGCAGCTCAAGTATAAACTTAAGCTCAGGTAGAGGAACTATATATGATAGAAACAATAAAAAAATAACGGATACTAAAAGTGAAGATATAATAATAATTCAAAAAGACAAAATTAATGTGGATGAAGGATATATGGAATTAATCCAAGAAGTTACAGGACTTGATAATTCTCATATATATGAAAAAATTCAAGAAAATCCAGTTTCACCAATAGTTGAATTAAAAGTAAGCAAAATGAATGATAATTTAAAAGTTAGATTGGAAAATGAAAATATAATAATAGATAAAAAGACATATAGATATTCAGATGAAGATATACTAGCTCATACTATAGGATACATAGATAAGGATAGTAATGGAGTAAGCGGTATTGAAAAAAGTAAGAATGATGTGTTAAAAGATAAAAATTTAGACTATGTAGAAGTATTTAAAGCTGGAAGTTCAGGAAATGCAGGTAAGAACAAAAAAATTGGAGTTCTAGATGGTAGCGTAAAAGTAAATGAAAAGAATAAAGATGATAGACATTTGAAGTTAACTATAGATTATGATATTCAAAAAAAATTAGAAAAATTAGTAGATAAAGAACAAAACCCAAGTTCAGTAGTTATATCTGATGTAAAGACTGGAGAAGTATTAGCTATGACATCTAGACCTAATTTTGATCGAGATTCTATAAGTGAATACTTAAAGATGAGCAATGGAGAATTAGAAAATAGGGCTATAAAATATATGTATGCACCTGGATCTGTATTTAAGATAGTTGTTTTATACGCAGCACTAGAAGAAGGTTTAGTAGATGAAAACTACACTTATACATGTACAGGATCTTCAGAAGTACATAATAGAGTTTTAAAATGCAATAAATTGGAGGGGCATGGAACCTTAACTCTAGAACAAGCATTTGCTAATTCTTGTAATACTGCATTTTTAGATATAGCACTTAAAGTAGGTAAGGAAAAGATAATGGATACTGCTAAAAAGTTTCATTTAGATCAAGAAGTAGGAATTGATATATATGGAGAAAAAAGTGGAACTATAAATGATGAAATAGATATAGTTAACTTATGTATTGGTCAGGGTCAAATGATGTTTACGCCACTTCAAGTTAATCAAATGACGCAAGTAATTGCTAATAATGGAACGTACAAGCCTTTACAAATTTATGATAGCATAATAAACAATAAAAAGGAAATCGTAAAGGCATTTAGGTCTACAAAGGAAGACGAAGGAGATATATCTCCATATATTGTAAGCAAGATAAAAAATATGATGAAGTCCGTAGCGAGTGAAGGAACTGCAAAAGAACTGTCTACATTAGAAAAAGGAAGTGGAGTGAAAACAGGAACAACTCAAGCGACTATTAATGTAGAAAATGCTGATAAAACTATAGGAAAAAAAATAATAACACATGGATGGGTAACAGGATTTTACCCTAAAGAAAATCCTAAATATGCAATAACTGTAATAATTGAAGGTACGAAGGATTCTAGTAAGCCCGCAACGCCTTTATTTAAAGAGATTTGTGAAACTATAATAAAATAAATTTTTTTATACAAGCAATTTTATCAGGCCACTTTCATATAATTTAAAATGACATGGAAGGAAGAAAGGGGTGGCCTGATTGACTATATTAAAATCTTTTGAAAAACCCTTAACTCCTGAAGAAGAGTGTAATTATCTAACTAAATTTAAATTAGAAAAAGATGAATCAGCCAAGGAAGTATTAATTGAAAGAAACATGAGATTAGTAGCGCATATAGCAAAAAAATATAATAACTCAACTGAAGATCAAGATGACCTTATTTCTATAGGAACAATAGGTCTTATAAAAGCTATAGAAACTTATAATGTAGAAAAAGGAACTAGATTAGCTACGTATGCGTCCAAATGTATAGAAAATGAAATATTAATGAACATAAGAACTAATAAGAAAAATAAAGTGCAAGTTTCATTACAAGATCCAATAGGTACAGATAAGGAAGGTAATGAAATAAGTTTAATTGATGTGCTTGGTACTGATATAGACCATATTTTAGACCAAGTAGAGTTAAAAGTTCAAATCAGTAAACTTTATGAAAAGCTAGAAAATATATTAAGTCCAAGAGAAAGAGAAATTGTAAAATTGAGATATGGATTAACTCCTCTTGGATATAAAACACAAAGAGAGATTGCTCAAAAGTTAGATATTTCTAGATCTTATGTTTCTAGGATAGAAAAACGAGCATTGAAAAAACTAAGAAAAGAATTAAAGTGTGAAAAAAGCCTTAATTAAGGCTTTTTTTGCGCTTAAGGAACTTTACTTACTAAAAATTGTGAATAATCTATAAAATTTAGATATAGCAATATAATTTGTTTGAGGGAAAAAAAGGTTTTTGAGCAACGGACGAAGTTGTTGGTGGCATGAACAAAGTGAATTTTTGTGATTAAGAAAATTATTTTTTTGCTTATTCAAGAAATGACAAAATATTTGGAAAGTATCTGCTAATATAATTGTAAATAGTAAATTAAGGGATAAAAGGTGGGAATATATGATTAATTATACAAGTAATTTGGGGAGAATCTTGGATATAAACTTAATCATTATGATAGCTGCACTCGCAAATGGTATATATATATGTTTTTTTGA
>NZ_LBBT01000213.1 GCF_001006285.1 Paraclostridium benzoelyticum | reverse complement strand
AATCTATACTATTTTATTTATATAAAAATAAGAAAAGTGTAACCATCTAATTCTTTATCTTTAGATAACTACACTTTTCTTATTTTAGTCATTGATCTCTATATCTCCATATTGATTATCTTTATCTGCTTTTGTGTCTTTTACTTTTATTTGTTCATGACTAAACTCTTTTATATCTCCAGTTTTTGCATCTACTGTTATTTCATATTTTGTATCGGCTTTTGTTAGTACACCTTCATACTCAGCATTTTCTCCATCTTTATCTAGGTTAAATTTTTGAACTGTAGCTTTTGGAACTTTATTAATCATTGTATCTATAGCTTTATCTTCACTTATTAGCTTGTCTGAAGTTTTTCGATCATTTTGATCTTTAAGTACTTCTTGTTCAAAGTTTATTATTTTACCAGTTTCAGCATCTACATCCACTTGGTATTTCATAGTATCCTTAACTATTTCTGATTCATACTTTGGTGAATTATTTTCATTATCATAAGAAAACTCTAATATCTTACCATCTGGTACTTTTTCTAATATAATATTTTTTGCTTGATTTTTTGTTAGGTATTCTGCTTTGTCATATTTTACTAGTGAATAACTTACTCCAACCCCGCATATAACAACTAATCCTAATGCTATAATAATTGGTTTGTCAATCTTCATATATATCCCTCCTGAATAATTATTAAAATTTCAACATTAATATATATACCATCTTTTTACATGTTCAAACATATCTCCCAATTTCAAATACCAAAAATAACAGTATTATGTAACTTTTTAAGACTTAAATCATATTTTATATAGAATGCATTATTAAATAAGGAGGATTATTATGTATAATTGGATATACCCTAACCCTATGCAATTACAAAATTCGATAAATTTAATAGAATCGTCTGTAGAGGATGAAAGCTCAGCTGCTGAGTTTTATCAATGGCTAATAGATAACATCCCTACAGATAACCTATCTAAAAGACAAGTCTCTAAAATTAAAAAAATTATAGAATCTATACGAGATGATGAGCTTAGTCATAATAAGTCATTTAAAAAAATATATACCAATATAACTGGTAAAGAGGCATTACCTCAAAAAGAATCTTTTATTGCACCTGAAAATTTTAGAGTAGGCATAGAGGATGCATTGGATGGGGAATTAAATGCAGTTAAAAAATATAGAGAAATAATCGAAGGATTACCAAGTACTTACTATAGAGATAAAGTATTTAATATATTAAGTGATGAATTAAGACACAGTAACTTATATAACTTTATATATACTAATATAACTGCTGGTAATGAAACTTCCCCCAAATAGACATAAATAAAAAAGTGTAGTCATTTTATATTTTTTGACTACACTTTTTTATTTATGTTTGACTCAAAACATGTCTTACTCTATTTATTTCTTCTACTTCATTTTCAAAGCTATATTCTAGCGACAATATAGGGTTTATTTTAGCTTCTTCTATTATGTTTTTAAAATAAATTAGTTGTTCATAGCTTGGTTTGCTATGAGAATCATTTTTGCCATCATTAAAATGCAAATGTATATACGTTATAAAATCTTTTGCAGACACTACCCATTCTTCTAAAGATTTTTTAGAGTATGCTAAAATATGACCTGTATCTAAACATATTCTAAGTTTAGGAGAGTTTACTGATTCAACAATATATAAAATTTCTTCAGGATTTTCATCATACTCATTTTCTAATAAAATAGTCACATCTATATCATTAATTTCGTTCATAAAATCTTGCCAAAATTTTATTTGATTTTCTAACTTAAGTTTTCTTATTTTATCTACACTTAATAAAGGGTTTAGTTGGCTATGAAAAATTACATATTTAGCACCTATTTCCTTGGCAATTTCAACTGATTGCATGTATCTATATTTAGTTAACTCAATAACTTTTTTATCCGTACTCCCTGGATTTAAATCAAATGAAGATCCATGTAATGATATTACATTGCTAAAGTTTTTTAATTTATTCTTACAATCACTTATTATTGTACTATAATCCTCATCCAAAATATTTTGCGGAAAACTCTGAATTTCTACTCCAATTCCTAAATTGTTAATTTCATCTATATTGCTTTTATTTATATCTCCAATAAGTTTTACTAACTTAATATCCTTCATCATTACACCACCTTTGTTTTAAATTCTTTATCACAAGAATAACTTATTTTTAATAATTATATATAGTAACTAGATTACCCTTTTTTCTATTGATTAAATCTATTTAAATCTATACAATTATATTAAATAAATTAAGGAGGTATATATTTGAAAAAACTTTTTATTGGAATCTTAACTCTATTTATAATAGTTTTAGTGAACCACCTAATAAGCAATTCTTTAAAAATATCTTTTCTTGACATGTCTTTGATAATAGGAGTTTTATTCACAACAGTTATAGGCTTCTTTTCAACAGAGGATAACATCTATAATAGGTTTTTAAACTATTGGACCTCAATATCAATTGATAAAGAAACAACTCGTAACTATGGTCTTAAGTTCTTTAAAAACACTCCTTTTTTTGTCTCTCTTGCTTACACATTAGTTGCATTTATTTTAAGTATATATACTTATTGGGATTACTTTTTCACAGCTTAAAAAATAAATCTTACAAGTTACTTAAATTTAATTATGTAAACTATGTAATAACTATAAAATCAATTAATCATTTCAAGTAAGTTCCCAGCAAATATTGTTAACAGAAATAAAGTAAAAAATGATTTATTTTAATAATAAAAGGGGTTATATGTATGATGTAGTGACATTTCAAGCATCTTTTCAGCTTGTTAATCAAATCATACATATAACCCCTTCATGTTAATTTAAATAACTATTTTTTAAGTTTAGCTAATGCCTCTGCAAAAGGATTATTGAAACTTTCTTCTTGTTTATTTTGATTCTTTAAATACTTATTAACATCTCTTTTAGATGCTTTATTATTTTCTTCTTTCTTTCTCTTGTTAAAACTACTTAATTTTTCACGATGTCCGCAGCTACAAACAAAAGTCTTCCCTTCTCCTTCGCCTCTAAGTTCAAGTTTTTTATGGCAAACAGGACATCTAGCATTAGTAGTTGTAGAGATCATCTTTCTAGTGTTACAATCTCTATCTTGGCAAACTAACATCTTTCCTCTTTTCCCATTAACTTCAAGCATATACTTTCCACACTCAGGACACTTATTTTTAGTTAAGTTATCATGTTTAAATTTTACATCACTACTTTTTATATCTTTTACAATATCTTTAGTGTAGTTTTTCATTTCATTTACAAATACATCTTTCTTTAACTTACCACATGATATTTCATTAAGCTTCTTCTCCCAAGAAGATGTAAGCTCTGCTGATTTTAACTCGCTAGGAACTAACTCTAATAATTGCTTTCCTTTAGATGTTATAAAAATGTCTTTTCCTCTTTTTTCAACTAAGAATGAATTAAAAATCTTTTCTATTATATCTGCACGAGTTGCAACTGTTCCAAGACCTTCTTTTTCCATTTGAGCTAATAAACTAGCTTCATTTAATGGTTTTGGAGGTTGTGTTTTGCCACTAGTTAAGCTACATTTAACCACCTTTATAATATCACCTTTATTCAAGTTTGGAAGATTTTGATCATTGTCATCATCTTCATCTATATTAGTATAGTTTTCTTTCCATCCTAATTTAATAATTTTTTTACCTTTAGCTACAAAAGTTTCACCTTCTATGTTAGCCTTTATAGTTGTTTGTTCATATTCAAAAGGATCGCTTAAAACACTTAAAAATCTTTTTACTACTAAATCATAAATTTTTCTTTCTTTATCACTTAAATCGCTTAAGAATACTCTCTCCTCAGTAGGTATTATTGCATGGTGATCTGTTACTTTAGAGTTATCTACAAATGATTTATTAGCTTTTATTTTGTCTTTTAGTATTTTAGTACAAACTTTTGCATAGTCACTTACACTCACAGCTCTAACTCTATCCTTTAAAGTGTCTACTATATCAGTACTAATGTATTTAGAATCTGTTCTAGGATATGTAAGAACCTTATGGTGTTCATATAGTTTTTGCATTATAGATAAAGTCTCTTTTGCAGAGAAATTAAATATTTTATTTGCATCTCTTTGTAATTCTGTTAAGTCATATAACCCTGGTGAGTATTTCTTTTTATAATTTTTATTAACTTCTAATATCTCAGCATTTTTATTTTCTATCTTAGTTAATATATTTTCTACTTTTTCTTTATTAAAGCTATTTTGGCTATTATTCTTAGAGTCTACCCAGTTTAAACTAAACATAGGTGCTTGTAATTTAATACCATAGAATTCTTTTGGTTTAAATTTTTGAATTTCCTCTTCTCTTTTGTAAACCATATTTACAGTAGGAGTTTGAACTCTACCACAAGAAAGTTGTGCATTATGCTTCGTTGTAAGTGCTCTTGTAGCATTTATTCCAACTAACCAATCAGCTTCTGCTCTAGCAACCGCTGAGCGATATAAGTTTTCGTATTCTTTTCCATCCTTTAATTTTGAAAATCCTTCTTTTATAGCTTTATCTGTGCTAGATGATATCCATAAACGCTTTATAGGCTTTTTAACTTGTGCTTTTTCTATTATCCATCTTGCTACAAGTTCTCCTTCTCTACCCGCATCTGTAGCTATTACAATCGATTCAATATCATTTCTATTTAGTTGAGCTTTCACTGTGTTGAATTGTTTAGATGTCTTTTTTATAACTACTGTCTTTAAATATTTAGGTAATATAGGTAAATCGTTTATATCCCAATTTTTATATTTATTTGAGTAACTTTCAGTTTCAGCAAGTGTTACTAAATGGCCAAGAGCCCACGTTACTACATAATTACTACCTTCTATATATCCATTTTTTTCATTTTTACAATTTAATACTCTAGCTAAATCTCTTCCTACAGAAGGTTTCTCTGCTAGTACTAGTGTTTTTCCCATTATATCTTTTTCCTTTCATTAATGCTTTAGTATATAATAACATAGTTTCCTAATATATGTTAAATATATAATGGAGTTTGGTATTTGCATTTGTACTACTCCCTTATACATTTAATGTACTACCACCGTAGTAGTATCTAATATATTGTTATATATACATTTAGCATTTTCTGTATCTAGCCTTATACAACCATGGCTTAAAGCTTGCCCTAACCTTCCATCTATATAAAAAATTCCTGTTATAGTTGGAGTGCTAGGTTTTCCAACAGTACATTTCCATTTAAACAACTGTATTCAAGAATCATTATCTTTTTTAAAAATATAGGTATACTTATTTTTTAAATCAGTTACTAATAAATTATTTGTAGGCTTCAATAAGTTCAACCTTAGAACCTTTAGAAATAACAGTAATAATATCAGAACTAGTTGAGGGATCTTTTCTTAAGTTTGAGTTTTTGAGCATATACTTATTGTTGTGGAAGCATATTTATTTTTATAAAATTCTTATCTATATTTAATAGTACACACATCCTTATTATATAACTTATATAATTTTATGTACTTATTTATATATAGGTGAATAGCACGTAAAAATTTCCTTGGCTTAAATATAAAAAAGCTATCCTAATAAATTACAAAATTTTATTAAAATAGCTTTTATTCTTTATTTATTTGATATATATTCTTTCCAGTCACCACATTCTATAGAAATTAATATATCATCTTTATTAATTTCAGCATCTTTATTGTACTCATAAAAATATGCCTTTTCTATACTTCCATCTAGAAGAGTAACATCTACTTCATTCCTATTATATTCATTGTTAAATCCATCTAGCTGGTAATTCTCCATATAATCTAGTTCTTTTAACGTTGCTTCAAAATCATTAAGTTCCATTAATTCCCCTAGAATCTTTTTATTACCTTTTACAACCGCTGGGTAACCTTTGTTGTCTAAATGATATAAACTGCCATTTATATATCCTTTTTTAGAACTTTTTACTTTTCCATTTAAATATATATTGTAATTGAACATATCGCTTCTTAAACTACCATATACAAATATCTTTTTTACTAACATATTTCTCCACCTATTGCTCTTATATCTTCATTATATATAGTACATGCTTCTATTGCTAATTCAAGTCCAGTAACAATTTCATCTAAGCTCATATAAGGCATGTTTTTCTTATCTATAACTTGTCCTGTCATATATGGTATATGAATAAATCCACCTTTTATGTTCGGATATTTTTTATCTATCAAATATAGTATCCCATACATTACATGATTACAAACAAAAGTTCCTGCAGTGTTTGAAACTGATGCTGGTATCCCATTTTCATTCATATGTTTTACCATACCTTTTATTGGTAGATTAGAGAAGTATGCCGGCTGTCCATCAATTTGTATAGTTTCATCAACAACTTGATTACCTTCATTATCTTTTATTCTAAAATCATCTAGGTTTATAGCTACTCTTTCTGGAGTTATATCAAATCTGCCGCCTGCTTGCCCAACTGATATTACTATATCTGGATTGTGCTTATCTATTGCCTGTTCTATAGCTTCAACTGATTTTGTTCTAACTGTAGGTATAGTCAGCTTTATAACCTCAGCTCCATTTATTTCATCTTTTATTCTTTTAACAGCTTCTTCAGCTGGATTTATAGGCTCTCCTCCAAATGGATCAAATCCTGTTATTAATATTTTCATTCCACTTTCCTCCTTTAGAATTTTACTAAATAATTAAAATGCAAATGTGTACATTACAAATATGTGTATAGCTAATAATACAATGGCAACTGGTGCCTGATATTTAATTACACTGTATTGATCTTTAGCTTCTAGTAATGCTGCTGGTACTATATTAAAGTTTGCAGCCATAGGCGTAAGTAAAGTTCCACAATACCCTGCTGTTAATGCTAAAGCTCCAACTATGGCTGGATCTGCACCTTGAGATAATACAAAAGGTATCCCTATACCTGCTGTTATAACTGAAAATGCTGCAAATGCATTACCCATTATCATAGTGAAAATCGCCATTCCTAAAACATAAGCTACTACTCCAAAGAATCTACTATCCGCTGGAACCACTCCTGATATCATATTAGATATTACATCTCCAACTCCTGCATTTGTAAATAAAACTCCAAGTGCAACAAGTAATTGAGGTAGCATACTAGTAGGTCCCATTTGTTGAAGTAATCTTGCTCCATCTTCAACTGCTTCTTTGGGTTTTGCTCTTGTGATTATAAATGCACTTATAAGTGCTACTATTGCTCCAGCTCCTATTGCAAATTGTGATGAACTAGCATATGAAGAAAGTGACATAGCTACCGCAACTGCCGCAAATGCTAATATAAGTGAAGGTAAAAATATTTTACTCTTTATTTTTTCTGATTTAGCTTGGCTAAACTCTTCAGTTGCAACTTCGTATTTTGCAAACACAACTTGCTTAGTAAGAGTTAATAAACTTAATAATACTAATATTCCTCCAATAAATGTTGCTGGTAGTACTTTTCCAAATATAAATGGTAAACTAAGTAATACCCAGAAAGCAAATGTTCCATATTTTTTATTATTATCAATTGTTTTAAGTGATTTAATACCAATGACTAGCATTAAAATTCCCATTAAAACATAAAACGATTCTAGTCCTATATTTATAAAGTTTTGCACTTATTAGTCCTCCCCTATTTGTTATATTTTCTGTTTAATTTTTTATCAAATAAATAGTTTTGTAATGCAGAAATTAAAAATGCTATTATAGCCATTATTATACTAGCCTTAGCTATATCTAGTTCGCTTACTGCATATCCAAATCCAGTTAAAGTCGATGCTATTAATAATACACCTGAACTCCCAGAGAATAAATTTTGACCATAAAAGTTTCCATAGTTTTCACTAGCTGCTGATAAAGCCTTTATAGCTTCTTCATCTTTTACATCTACATTTTTATACTTACTCTTTGCTGCTGCTTGTGCCATAGGCTCAACTAAAGGTCTAACAAATTGAGGATGTCCACTTATTCTTATTGAAAGCGCACCAGCTATTTGTCTTATTATCATATATATAGAAAATACGCCTCCTGTAGTTAACTTTCCAAGCTTTTGTATTAAATAAACAGCCCTTTGCTTTAATCCGTATCTTTCTAGTATTCCTATTACTGGCAGAGTCATTATAAATAATGATACCGCTCTATTATCTGCAAACGATTGCCCCAATGTATTTAGAATATCCATAATATCCATTCCTGCCACTAATCCAGTCGCAATCCCCGCAACTAATACTGTAAATAAAGTTTCTACTTTAAACACAAATCCTAAAATGACAACTAAAATACCTATTAATTTTATCATGCTTTACTTCCTTTCTTTACTCATTAACTTTATAATGTTATTTCAAATTATATTTAAAATGAGATTTATTGTCAATCAATTTTTACATTTTTTTAAATTTTTAGATAATTTAGTTTAATTTCTTACTTTTCCCATTTAATCTATA
>NZ_LBBT01000212.1 GCF_001006285.1 Paraclostridium benzoelyticum | reverse complement strand
ATTTCATTTTTATCTAAATATTTTTTTACATCTATAACTCTTTGATTAGAAGAACCTCTTAACTTTATAGATAAATTTTTTCGTTCTTCGTCAAATTGTCCATCTATTAATATATCTATATAATTTAAAATCTTTCTTTGATTTTCATTAAATTTTTCTACAGTGTATCCTGTCCATAAATATATAAGTTTATTTGGATAATGACTTTTAAATTCTCTACATAAACTAATTACACCTTCAACATTTTGAGGACATAATGGTTCTCCTCCTAATATTGCTAAATCTCTATATATATTATTTTTATTTATGTTTTCTATAATATAATCTAAGTTTTCTTGCTTAAATTCTTGTCCTCCATCAAAGTCCCATGTCTCTTTATTAAAACATCCTTTACAATGATGTGGGCATCCTTGAGTCCAAAAAGACATAGTTATCCCTAATCCATTAGCTATATCATTATCTTTTATTTTAGAAAATCTCATTTTCATCACTCCAACCTTATAGATGTAAAACTCTTTCGCCTATTTCCTGTGTACGTCCTTTTCCCCACATATTTGCACCTATATATCCACAAGTTCTTCTCATAACTTGCATTTCATTTTTATCTCTATTTCCACAATTAGGGCAATACCATTCTAAATCTTTATCTAACTTTATTTCTCCTGTATAACCACAAGAATAACAAATATCAGGTTTAGTGTTTATCTCGGCATATTGTATATTATGGTATATATAATTTATTATTTGTTCTACTGCAGGTAAGTTTTTACTCATATCAGGAACTTCTATATAACTTATACATCCACCTAAACTTATATCATGGAACTGACTTTCAAATTTTAACTTTTCAAAAGCATCTATCTCTTCGCTTACATGAACATGATATGAATTCGTGTAATACATTCTATCTGTAACATTTTTTATCTCTCCAAATTTTTGTTTATCTATTCTACAAAATCTTGAAGTTAAACTTTCTCCTGGAGTTCCATATAATCCAAATCCAAGACCAGTTTCATCCTTCCATTTTTGGCAAGTGTTATTTAAGTGGTTCATTACTTCAAGTGCAAATTTTTCACCATCTTTAGTAGTATGGCTAACTCCAAGCATAGCTTGTGTCATTTCATACACACCAACATAACCTAAAGAAAGAGTTGAGTATCCATTTTCTAATAATGAATCTATTTTTTCTCCTTTTTTAAGTCTTGCTATACCACCATGTTGCCAATGTATAGGTGATACATCTGATATTACACCTTTTAATAAATCATGTCTAACCATTAGAGCTTCTCTACAAAGTTCTAATCTTTCATCTAATACCTCCCAGAACTTCTCCATATCTTGATTTGCTGTTAATGCAACTTGCACTAAGTTTAAAGAAATTACACCTTGGTTAAATCTTCCATACCATTTATAATTTCCATTCTCGTCCTTCCATGGACTCAAGTGTGACCTACATCCCATTGGTGGGAATGTGTTTCCTTCGTAATTTTTTTTCATTATTTTCGCACTTTGATAATCAGGTACTAATCTCTTTGTATTACATTTAGCTGCTAATTTAGTAATGTAGTCGTATTTACCACCTTCTAAGCAATTGTGCTCATCTAATAGATAAACTAACTTAGGGAACTCTTCTCCTACTTCTTGCCCTTTGTAGTTTTTCATTCCTTCTAGTCTTTGAGCTATCATTTCCTCACAAATTAAAGCCATTTCTCTTTCATACTCACTACCTTCTTCAATTTCTAAGTAAATAGTTGAGAATGGAGATTGACCATTACTTGTATATAATGTAGATAGTTGATATCTTATAGTTTGAATTCCGTTTTTTAACTCTTCTAACATTCTATCTTCAGCTAAATCTTTAGCCATTTCTTCTGGATACTTATCCTTATATTTGTTTAAATATTTATCATATGAAACTCTTAAAAATGGAGCAATATGTTTTATAGTTATAGAGTTACCTCCATACTGCCCACTAGCAATTTGAGCTATTATCTGTGTAGTAACTGTACAAGCTGTAGTGAATGACTTTGGTGATTCAACTAACTTATTACTTATTACTGTACCATTATTTAACATATCTTCTAAGTTTATAAGCATACAGTTATGAATAGGTTGTATAGCATAATCCATATCATGGTAATGAAGAACTCCCTCATCATGAGCATGTGCTATATGAGCTGGAATTAACTTTCTTCTAGCTATATCTTTTGATACTTCCCCAGCTATTAAATCTCTTTGAGTTGAAGCTAATAAACCATTTTTATTAGAATTTTCATTCATAACATCTTCATTACTGTTATCTAAAAGACCTAAAATACTATCATCTGTAGTATTAACTTCTCTTTTAAATGATTGAACTGCTCTATACCCCTCATATGCTTTAGCTGTTAATTCATGTTTATGATTTATTAAATTTTTATAAACCATATCTTCAACCTTATTAACAGTTGCTACGTCTTTTGTTTGATTAAAACTTAATTCAATTTCATCGGCTATTTCTTTAGCCATTTCTTCTTCATATATTCCACTTCCGTACTTCATAGCTTTTAGTATTGCATTTTCTATTTTTGTTTTATCAAATTTTACAATACTGCCATCTCTTTTAATTATATTTAATTGTTTATTCATAAAACTCTCCTTTTGTCTAATACATATTGATTGATTAAATTTTATTCTACAAAAGTATTGACTTTTATAATTTTATGTTGTTCATATAAGCATTTTTCATACTATATGTAGTAAGCACATAGTCCATTCTATACCATATATAGTATATATTCAAGTTGGTTAATACCCATATTTTTTAAATTTTCTCATAAAAATTTAAAAGAAACCGCTCTAAATCTACACTCTAGATACAGTTTCTTTTTTTATTTTTTTATTTTTAAATTTTATATGTTATTTAATACTGGCGCTAATGATGAATCATTAAAAAATGTATTTGCATTATATAAGTAAAGTAAATCCGTAACATTCTTTTCTTTAATCAATTTTTCTATATCTTCATAATAATATCTTGGATCTACCATTATAATCTCTTTGTAAAATGGAGTTAAAAATTGAACAAAGCTATTTGCATAAGAATCTTTTATTAGTAGCAAGGTTTTATCACTTTCACTTGTAGTTTTTATATCTACAACTGGATGATTTCCACCTAAGAAAACTTCATACTTATCCTTTTTTTTCAATGCTTCACTATCATATATAGTAGGAGATTTTTTCTTTTCTTCTTTATATTCTACTATCACTTGATCATTTTTATCTTTAGGTGTATATATATCAACTTGATCAGGCTTTACTTTGTACCCGCTCTTTGAATATAGTGTTCCATAAAACTCATTTGAAACTCTGTACTTGTCATAACTATTGGATTCAGATTTTAACCCTGATAGCTTAGCAAAATCTAAAAAAGCATAATATGCACCTAATGTAGTCCAGTGGTGATCCGTTTTATAATATATATATTCATCTTTATGTTTTTTCATTTCACTTGATACATTTATAAAATCTATTTTGTTATCAATAGATTTTGATAGTTTATTTAAATATTCATCTTGATTATAAACAGGAGCAAATGCTGGTAATTTATCATCTAGTATATTAACAGCAGTTGGTGCTATTAACATACTTGTCTTCATATCCTTATGTTTATTCGCAAACTTATTTATAGCTTCTATATTAGCATTTAAATACTCTTCATTTGGTTTTCCAAAACTTTCTATTAAATACCCATCATCACATTTAAATACACCGTTTTCACTATTTTTACCCATGAGGTCGTCAGCTTTAGTTTTAATTTGAATAAATTTATCTCTTCCAACCATTTGATCAATAGTATATTTTTCGTATTTTTTTGTATATCTACCTTCAAATAATCTATCTAGTGTAAATTTAGGCTTTTGTTCTAGAAGTCTATTCTCATTTTCTGAAAACTGTTTATCCTTAACTAGTAAATTAAGACCTACAAATGAAAATATAGTTACTAAAAACATTATTGCCATCAATTTTGAATATGCATTTATATACTTACGATTATTTTTTTTTGTAAATTTCAAAGTCCTCACCCCTTATTAGAATCTAAAGTATAAGAAAGGATTATATGTTTCATTTACTAAATATGCTATGCTTAAAAATAACAAAACAAATTGAATTATTACAGTCAATGTAACACCTTCCATTTTTCCATTTTGAATAATTTTTTTAAATACCTTATTAACTATAGGTGTAGAACATAATATTAAAATTATTAAAAGAATTAAGTTTGTATGTAAATAATAAATAAATGTTGAATCTATTATTTTATTTCCATTTAAGAAAAACATTACTTTTATGTATTCCAAAGATTTTTGTATACTTTCAATTCCAAAAAATGTCCATCCAATCATAACTAGTACCATTGTGTATATATGTTGGATAAAGCCAGGCATTTTCTCTAATATATTTTTTAATAAAAACTTCTCTATCATTAAAATCAATCCATAGTATAAGCCCCATAATATAAAGTTCCAATCAGCTCCATGCCATAGTCCTGTAAGAAACCATACTATACATAAATTTCTAAGTTGGAATATAGTACTACATCTATTACCACCTAAAGGTATATAAACATATTCTCTAAACCAACTTCCTAAGGATATATGCCATCTTCTCCAAAATTCAGTAACACTTTTAGATATGTATGGATAATTAAAGTTCTCAATAAAATCAAATCCTAGCATTTTACCAAGACCTATTGCCATATCAGAATATCCACTAAAGTCAAAGTATAGTTGCAAAGTATATGCACCTATCGCAAGCCAAGCCGTTAAAACAGATATTTCACTTGCATCATATTGTTGTATACTTGTAAATATCATACCTATATTGTTAGCAAGTAACACCTTTTTAGAAAGACCTTGTATAAATCTATCTACACCTTCCCCAAACTTGTTCATACTATGAGTTCTGTATTTTAGTTGGTAATCTATATCTGTATATCTAACAATAGGACCTGCAACTAACTGTGGAAACATCGTTACATAAAGGCCAAACGATATTAAGCTTTTTTGAACTTTTACCTTATTTAAATACACATCAATAACATATGATAATGTTTGAAACGTATAAAATGATATACCTATTGGAAGTGGTAGCTGATTGTATCCAATATTTAAAGAAAATATGCCATTTATATTTTCAATTAAAAATCCATAATATTTGAAAAAACCTAATATACCTAAATTCACTAAAACCGCAAATATAAATATTCGTTTAGATTTAATCTTATTTCTTCTATATTTATTTATAAGTAACCCTATTAAATAATCAAATACAGTAGTAAACATCATGAGAAAAACATATACAGGCTCTCCCCATGCATAAAAAATCAAACTAATTAACAACAGTACTATATTTTTCATTTTTCTAGGCGAAATGTAATATAGAGTTAAGGTTATAGGTAAAAAAGTAAATAAAAATACTATACTACTAAAAACCATTTGTTTACCTCTCTTTTTTAATTTTTGATACTTTCTTTAAATGAATCAGTCAGTTTATCTAAATCCTTTGAAACTGCATAAAATACAAAGTTACCTTTATCTTTGACTTCGTAATCTTGAAGTAATGCTACTTGTTTTGGTCCATATCCACTAAAACTTTCAATTTGTTTATTAACTCTACTATCTATAGCATCTTCTATTCCTTGAATTTGCCCCTTATCCTTTACTTTTATCACAAGCATCTCTTCTACATCCATAGTAGATTTAGGTATGTATATTGAAAAATCTTCAAACTCGCTAGAGTTTAAACCAAAAAATCTTCTTAAAGATTTGCTATCACTTTTTTCCATATTGTTTAAATTAACAGTTTTGCTAATATCTTCAGTTATACTTCTAGCAGATTTATCATTATTTATTCCACATCCACTAACAATAAACATCGTACATACAAAACTAAGAGTCAAAATACACTTTTTAAACTTTCTCAAAATACTCACTCCTATCTATAAATTAGTCTTAATTTTTAACATATTTAAATAACCATTATAAAATTTAGGACTAAAATGTATACCATCCGGCGCATATAAGTTGCTTTTTGAGTTAACGCTATCATTAACATCGATAAACTCTACATTTAAAGCCTTACACATACCTTCTAACGCCTTATTAAAACTATATACATTCTTAAAACTATGCTCTTTTTCCATAGCTGCTTGAGTTGTTGGTATTATAGAAGTTACATATATTTTAGAACTCGGTAATTTTCGTTCAATGTCTTTTATAAGTATTTCATAGTTATTAATAAAGTCCTTAGAGTTACTAAACAAT
This sequence comes from Paraclostridium benzoelyticum, assembly GCF_001006285.1. GTDB lineage: Bacteria > Bacillota > Clostridia > Peptostreptococcales > Peptostreptococcaceae > Paraclostridium > Paraclostridium benzoelyticum. The sequence continues at coordinate 31,992 of NZ_LBBT01000212.1, read as the reverse complement.
TGTAAATCATTCATTCCATAAGTTAAAAACACATTACTAGGTGAAAGGTTAACAACTTCTGATACATCTCCTTTTGCCTGTATTACATTTCTTCCTTTATATGCTACAACTGATGATGGACTTAAAAAACCATATTCTGTTAGTCCCTCACCTCTTGAGTCCCCCATTATTACAGAATCATCAAATACTTTTTCAAAGTTTGCATTATCTTTGTTTTCATCTATATTCGAACTGTCGTCGCTATTTTTTTCAATTTCATTTCTTATACTTGATATATCTTCTGATTCTAATTCTTTTATTTTAGCTACGCCTTTTTCCGGATTTACTTCTGCTTGGCCGAATTTGATTTTATATATATGCCTCGCAAAGCCTAATAAAATTAATATAGCGCCTCCGATCAACACAATTTTCATAGTACGAACATATAAAATTTTCCTCATAAGTGTCACTTCTTTCTTACATATAATATTAAATTTCTTACCATATAAAATAATTATATATTATACTCTTTTTCTTCCATTTTTTTGTATAATTTTTTTTTACAGTTTTGTAATTATTTTCGACATATTATTTTTTCATTCGACATGATATTATAATAACAAAAGGCATTGCCAATTTCTATGACAATGCCTTAATTTCAATAATTTAACATTTTATTTTTCTATTACAGTATATTTTTCAGCAAATTTAACTGGATGATATGAAAGCTTTGCTTTTCTAAGACCTTCTATCCCTAAATCTTCTTCTCTATTAACAAATTCAACATCACTAAATTCATTTAATAAGAACTGTTGGTTAATATAAGGGTACAACCCTCTTATATCTGCATTTGCTTTTTCAACATGTATTACCGCCATATTATCATTTAACATTTCTCCAATAGAAAATGCTTCTAATTTAGAGTCAATATATATACCACTTATCTTTAATGTCTCTTTTAATTTTTCATAATTCTTAAATATTCTTTTTATTGCTTTAAATTCACTATCTAGTTCTATACTTTCCTCTTTATCTTTTGACCACTCTTTTAATAAATTTATACATTCATCAAAGTCTGCTTCTTCTAACTTTTTATATTCTACTCTATCACCATATTCTTTAACAAAACTATTTAGGTGGTTTCTTTTCTTTTGATTTTTTCTTCCTGCTAAAGTTCTTAGACTTTCTCCATCATATATATAATCAAAATTGTTGCGTTCTTCAATATATTCGAATCTATCTCCATAAACACTTTGTAAGTATTCAACGACTTCTTTATTTATAGCTTTTAAATGAATTTGTTTGTGTTGTTTCTCAAAGTTTTTAATTATAAAATCAAAAGCTTTATTCATATTTTCTTTTTTAGCTAAAGGCAATATTATAAAACCTTTGTTTTCATATTCTCCTGCAACTATAGCAAAATCCTCTTCAACATAGTACTTTGTATTATATAAATCTTTCCACATATATAATGTAGTAAAGCAATACTCACATGCTTCGTAATCAACTAAATCAAAATATTTATCTAATATGTTTTTACAATCTATTTCTATATCCTTAAACACAATAAATTACCTCCAAATCAATATATCATATATTACATTATATCAAATTTAATTGATTTAATTAATTAGTTACTTTTTCGTAACCATGTTTGAAATTGTCAATTTATTTATCAAAAAAATTTGTTACAGTTTTGTTATATTGTATTTAATTTAAAGTTGTATAATTATATTAGACTTGATTTTATACATTAGAGGAGAGGATTAGAAATTGGCTTATGCAAAAGGAAAACATAGCGTAAAAAAGAAGCAAAAACTAAACAAGCAAAAAGTTAAACTTATTGCTTTACCCATAGTATTATCATTAGGTATATTTATAGGATATAAAGAAGTATCAAATGCATTTTCAAGCACAGTTGGATATGCAAGCCCAAAAACTGTTGAGTTGTCTAAGGAATTACTTGAATCAAAAGATCCTGTAATTCAAAAATTAATAGACTTAGCTCCTGTGTATCCTAAAATTTATGAAATACTAAAAAATCCAAGTGAGTATCCTCCTGAGTTTTTAGTCATGGCATCTAAAAAACCTGAAACAATAGATTTTGTCGCTGACTTTGTAAATCATAAAGGTGGACAAACTGAAGTATCAACACCTGTTGAAGGAAGTTATACAAAAGGCGAAATACCTTTATACATGCAATGGGATGAAAGATGGGGTTATGATAAATATGGTCCTGATTATTTCGCAATTAATGGTTGTGGTCCAACAGCCCTATCAATGGTTGCTGTAGGTCTTACTGGAAATGAAAACTTAAGTCCAAAATATATTGAAAACTTTAGTGTTAAAAACGGATATCTAGTAGATGGTGTTGGTACAGCTTGGTCATTAATGACTGATGGAGCTAAAAAACTAGGCCTTAAAGGCAAAGTTATACCTTTAAGTGCTTCAATCATTATCTCAAACCTTGAAAAAGGAAATCCAGTTATAGCAACCATGGGACCCGGTCATTTTACAACAGAAGGCCATTATATTGTATTAACTGGTGTTACTGATGACGGAAAAATAATAGTTAATGACTCTGATAGTAAAGAAAGAAGTAGCAAAACTTGGGATGTTGACGTATTTTTAAAAGAAGCTAAAAATGTATGGGCATTTAGCGTTTAAGTCTAATACTTATATTGATTTATATAAAAAGAAGCTAATTCAATTGAATTAGCTTCTTTTTATATAATTAATGAGTAAAACCATATTTTTTATTTTCTGCTTTTTTACCATGAACTAATATAGTTGCTTTATTTAAATCATCTATAGCTGTATTTAAGTCTCTTATAAATAATTCAGCCATGTCATAACTTAAATCTGCTCTACATACTATACGTTGTATTATAACTTTATCTAGATTAACAGGTAATGGATATGCTGGTATTTGCCATCCTTTCATTGCTAATCTATCTGCTAAATCATATAATGTCCATTGTACAGCATCTTCATTTCTTAATCTATAACATACTATAGGTAAATTTTCACCATCATTGTATATCTTAAATAATCCTGTATTTTCAATTTCTTTAGATAGGTACATCGCTACATCTTTTGTACGTTGATGTATTTGTCTATATCCTTCAAATCCAAGTCTTAAGAAGTTGTAATATTGTCCTATTACTTGACTTGCTGATCTTGAGAAGTTTATTGCCATCGTTGGCATTGATCCTCCTAAGTAACTTACTTCAAATATTAATTCTTTTGGTAAGTACTCTTCATCTTTCCATATTACCCATCCTATACCTGGGTATACTAATCCGTATTTATGTCCTGATGTACTTATTGATACTACATTTTTTAATCTAAAGTCCCACTCAAGTTCAGGATCTATAAATGGTGTAAATAATCCACCTGATGCAGCATCTACATGTATTGGTACACTTATTTTTGCTGTTTTATTGTATTCTTCAATTAATGCATCTAATGCTTTTATGTCATCAAATTTCCCTGTATATGTTATTCCAAGTAATGCTGCTATACCAATTGTATAGTCATCTACATAATCTAAAACTTTGTCTATATCTAAACTCATATGTTCTTCATCCATTGGTACAGTACGCATCTCTATATCCCAGTATACACAGAATTTTTCCCAACAAACTTGATATCCTGAAGATACTACTAAGTTTGGTTTTTTCTTTGTTGTATCTATTCCTAATTTTTCTGCTCTGTTTCTCCATCTAAATTTCATAGCCATACCACCAAGCATACATGCTTCTGATGATCCTACTGTTGATGTTCCTATATAGCTTAACTCTTTTGGTGCATTCCATAAGTTTGCTATCATATCAACACATCTATTTTCCATTTCTGTTGTTTGTGGATATTCAGATTTATCTATAGCATTTTTTTCTAATGTTTCTGCCATAAGTTGTGTTGCTTCCTCTTCCATATATGTTTGACAGAATGTCGCTAAGTTAAGTCTTGCATTACCTTCATTCATTAACTCGTCTTTTATTAATCTATACGCTATGTTTGGAGCAATAGAATCTTTCCCTATTACGTCTTTTGGAATATTAGAGCCAGACTCTATTGTCCCAAACACTGGTGTACTATAATCATCTTCTTTTTTAAATAACATTTTGAAAAACCTCCCTGAATTACAATGCTTGTCTTTTTTATTAATTAATTTTATTTATATTATCTACTCTTCTTACATGTAATTGAATATATTACAAAAGGTATTAATACTGTTACTACAAAACTTACACTTAATATAGTTAAATATTCATGTATACTCTTACCAACTAACTGACTTGGTGGGAAAAATGATATAATCAATGCAAATATTGAAGTTAAGAAACCGCATGCGGCAACTATTAATTTAAATATTTTTCCACCAGGAACTTGATAAGAACGTTTTAAATCATCTCTTTTTAGTATTAATTTAAAGTACCCTATGAAGAATAGTAAATATCCTACTAAATATATAACTACTGTTAGTGATATAGCTGTAAGAAATGAAACATTGTCTCCTCCACCGCCAAGTGTAAGAACCGCTGCCCATATTGTAACTACTATCCCTTGTACAAAAACTAAGTTTACTGGAACATCATGTTTATTAGTTTTAGTTAATGATTTTGGTAAAATTCCTTTTTGAGCTGCTATATACATACCTCTTGAAGGTCCTACAACCCATGCACTAACTTCACCCATTACACCTAATGCTAATAGTAATGCTATTAATTTTACAATCCATGTTCCATTTGGTATAAAATGTAGTATTAAAACTTTAAAAGTATCAACTACTCCTGAACTTAAATTTAAATCACCTTGTGGAATTACAGCTGCAACTGTTAATCCTCCAATTGTGTTAAGTACTATAGCTACTATAACTAATATAATCATAGCTAATGGATAATTGCGTTTTGAATTCTCTAATTCATTTACATGTGATGCTGATGCTTCAACTCCCATATATGCTAGTATAAATGATACAAAAACAACTAATGTATTTACTTTTGAAAAGTCAGGAACAAAATATCTAGCTCCTATCTTTACATCAATTGGATTACCTTGTACTAAATAAGCTATAGATATTCCAAATAATATTATTGCTGGTATAGCTATTCCAAGTATAAATCCAGCTTTTGCTATTTTAGCAGTATTCTTTGTTCCACCTAATTGTGTTAATGTTAATCCCCAGAATATAACTAAAACTGCTATAAATTTTAAAACAGGAACATTGTTTAATGCATTCCAGTTGAATATATATGAAACACAACCTAATATAAAATAAATCATTGTTACAAATCCAACTGTTATTTGGAACCATTGAAAAAATATCGCTGCAAATCCGAATCTTTCTCCTAAAGTATTTCCAACCCAAGCAAATATTCCACCTTCTTGCCAGCCATCAACTGTGGCCATTTCTGCTGCACACAATGCTACAGGTAAAAACCATAATATTCCTCCAAGTAAAAGGAAAAATACTAAATTAAATCCTGATGTAGCAAATGTAGGATACTCATATACAGTCATAACCATTGATGCAGTCATTGCGAAGAATGCAAACAAAGTAAGTGAATTACCTCTAGCTGCGTTTTCTTCTTTCATGTCAATCATCTCCTATTTTGTCTTAATTCTTCTCAATGTAAATTATCATAGGCCTAAAATAATTTCTTAATTTTATATTGTATATTTACCCTATTATAATCCTATTAAACTTTTTTTGCAAAAAAAGTTTCATTTTATTTTTATTTTGCAATTTAAGCTTCATTAGCCTTCAATTTAACAAACAATAAAAAAAGTCTTAGTATTATTTAAATAATACTAAGACTTTTTCAATCTATACTATATTTTTTATATTAGTGAGTAAATCCGTACACTTTGTTTTCTGGTTCTTTACCATGAACTAATACATTTGCATCATTTAAATCTTTTATAGCTGTTTTTAAATCTCTTATAAATAATTCAGCCATATCATGACTTAAGTCTGCTCTACATACTATACGTTGTATTATTGTTTTATCTAGGTTAATTGGTAATGGATATGCTGGTATTTGCCATCCTTTCATTGCTAATCTATCTGCTAGGTCGTATAATGTCCATTCCACATTAGCATTATCAATCAATCTATAACATACTATTGGTAAATTTTCTCCATTATTATAAATTTTGAATAATCCTGTTTTCTCTATTTCATCAGATAAGTACATAGCTACATCTTTTGTACGTTGATGTATTTCTCTGTATCCTTCAAATCCAAGTCTTAAGAAGTTATAGTATTGTCCTATTACTTGACTTGCTGATCTTGAGAAGTTTATTGCCATCGTTGGCATTGATCCTCCTAAGTAACTTACTTCAAATATTAATTCTTTTGGTAAGTACTCTTCATCTTTCCATATTACCCATCCTATACCTGGGTATACTAATCCGTATTTATGTCCTGATGTACTTATTGATACTACATTTTTCAATCTAAAATCCCATTCCATATCTGGATCTATAAATGGTGTAAATAATCCACCTGATGCTGCATCTACATGTATTGGTACACTTATTTTTGCTGTTTTATTGTGTTCTTCAAGTAATGCATCTAATGCTTTTATATCATCAAATTTTCCTGTATATGTTATACCTTGTAATGCTACAACACCTATTGTGTAGTCATCCACATAATCTAAAACTTTACCCACGTTTAAGCTCATATGTTCTTCATCCATTGGTACTAAACGCATTTCTATATCCCAGTATACACAGAATTTTTCCCAACAAACTTGGAATCCTGATGATACTACTAAGTTTGGTTTTCTCTTTGTTGTATCTATTCCTAATTTTTCTGCTCTGTTTCTCCATCTAAATTTCATAGCCATACCACCAAGCATACATGCTTCTGATGATCCTACTGTTGATGTTCCTATATAATTTAATTCTTTTGGTGAATTCCATAAGTTTGCTATCATATTTACACATCTGTTTTCCATTTCTGTTGTTTGTGGGTATTCAGATTTGTCTATAGCATTTTTTTCTAATGTTTCTGCCATAAGTTTTGTTGCTTCATCTTCCATATATGTTTGACAGAATGTTGCTAAGTTAAGTCTTGCATTTCCTTCATTCATTAACTCATCTTTAATTAATCTGTAAGCTAAATTTGGAGCAATAGAATCTTTCCCTAAAACATCTTTTGGCACGCTAGAGCCAGATTCTGTTGTCCCAAATATTGGAGTATCATAACTATCTCCTAATTGATTTTTTCTACCATATAACATTTTAAAAACCTCCCTAAATGTATTTTTTTAATAATCTTATTATTTTGTTGTTTTAACTTCTCTTTTTTTAGATGTAATAGCATATATTACAAATGGTATTAAAACTGTAATTACAAAACTTACTATTAATATAGTTAAGTATTCGTGAGCACTTTTTGCATTTAATTGATTTGATGGAACAAATGAAATTACTAATGCAAATATTGATGTTGCAAATCCACATGCTGCAACTATTAATTTAAATGTTTTTCCACCAGGTACATGGTAAGAACGTTTTAAATTATCTTTTTTAAGTACTAATGTAAAGTAAGCTATAAAGAATAATAAATATCCAACTAGATATATAACAACTGTTAATGATATAGCTGTAAGGAATGATACATTATTTCCTCCACCACCGAAAGTAAGAACAGCTGCCCATATTGTAACTATTATCCCTTGTACGAAAACTAAGTTTACAGGAACATCATGTTCATTGGTTTTAGTTAGTGATTTTGGTAATATGCCTTTTTGAGCTGCTGCATACATACCCCTTGATGGTCCAACAACCCATGCACTAACTTCCCCCATAACTCCTAGTGCTAATAATATAGCTATTAATTTTACAACCCATGTACTATGAGGTGCAAAGTGTAATATTAAAGCTTTAAATGTTTCAACAACTCCTGCACTTAAACTTAATTGACTTTGTGGAACTACTGCTGCAACTGTTAATCCACCAATTGTATTAAGTACTATAGCTAATATAACTAATATAATCATAGCTAATGGATAGTTCTTTTTAGCATTATCTAGCTCATTTACATGTGATGCTGATGCTTCAACACCCATATATGCTAATATAAATGATACGAAAATAACTAATGTATTTACTTTTGAAAAATCTGGTACAAAATATTGAGCCCCTATTTTTACATCTATAGGATTTCCTTGTACTATGTATGCTATTGATAATCCAAATAAGATTATTGCTGGTATTAATATACCAAATACAAATCCAGCTTTTGCTATTTTAGCTGTGTTTTTTGTACCTCCTAGTTGCGAAAACGTTAATAACCAGAATATCACTAATACTCCAATAAACTTAATAACCGGAACATTATTTAATGCATTCCAATCGAATATGTATGAAACACAACCTAATATAAAATAAATCATTGTTACAAATCCAACTGTAATTTGAAACCATTGGAAAAATATCGCTGCAAATCCGAATCTTTCACCTAAAGTATTTCCAACCCAAGCAAAAACTCCTCCTTCTTGCCATCCTTCAACAGTAGCCATCTCTGCTGCACATAGTGCTACTGGTAAGAACCATAATATACCTCCTAGTAATAAGAAGAATACTAAATTAAATCCTGATGTAGCAAATGTAGGATATTCGTAAACTGTCATAACCATTGATGCGGTCATTGCAAAGAATGCGAATAAGCTAAGTGAATTTTTTTTGGCAGCTTGTGCCTGTTTCATCTTAATCATCTCCTGATATTTAATTTTTATAAGTTCACCTAATAATACCGGGTTACTATCCCTAGACCCTTTGGTATCACCCGTGTTTGTATTAATTAGATACCCCGTATTTTTATATCAAAACATATTTGGTAAATGTTGTAAAAATCTAAAAATTCATTCTTAGCAGATAATAATTATATTTTAAGTTTCATAGCTTCCCATAGTTTTTTGTAATCTCAATTTTATTAAGCATAAAAAAGAGTAGCAGTTCAGCTTGCTACTCTAAAATCTCTTTTAAATTTAAACTTTGTAAGACATCTTTTCTAAACTTTTCAATACTTATTCTATCCATAAAGTCTCCTAGTTTTTCTCCCATTTGACCATGCTCATTATAATATTCAAGTATTGTTTTTACTAAGTTATAAGCTTCTTCCTCAGTTAATCCCTTAGTTATTATATCTGCACTTCTTGGATAAAACCCAGCACTACCACCAGCTGTTACAAAAAACTTTCCATCTATATCTACTAATACACCTATATCTTTAGAATACACACTAGTACAAGCATTTCTACACCCTGCAACACCGATTTTAGTTCTATTTGGAAGTATCATTCCATGAAAGTTTTTACTTATTTTCATTCCTATTCCTATAGTTGGATATTTTGAACGTTTACAAAAGTTAGCAGGACATATCTCTACATTTTTAACTGAGTTTTGATTTTTAACCGCTGGTTCCATATCTAGATCTTTCCATATACTTACTAAATCTTCTTGCTTTAAATTTGTTATTAAAATTCTTTGCCCAGATGTTAACTTAAGAACACCATTATATTTTTTTGCAACTTCAGCTATTTTTATAAGTGTCTCAGGCAAAACAAATCCTCCTGGTATATGTGGAGTTATTGCATAAGTTCGCTTTCCATCTTTAATTTTTTGTAAGTTTCCGTAATTGCTCATAAAATCTCTCTCCTTAAAATATTAATTTAATTTATTCATATACCTATTATAACCACTTATTTAATTTAATTCTGTAACATACGTTATAACTTAATATAAAAAACCAGATAACGTTTGCAGTTTTATTTTTTAATTTAGTTTTATTTTTAACAATTTTTCCCTTTCCTTATTGTGATTTTTTTGCTAAAATGTTTTTGAAGAGCAAATTAATTTTTTAACAAGCTAGTACATTTATCTCAGTCAAGAATTACATTAAGTCATATCACCCGATAAAAATAATTATAGTTGTATAAAAATCTTCAATAAATTTTATCACTAAACAATAAAAAGTTGCATACATTTTTAAATGTTACAACTTAATTAAACCAAGGGGGAACATAAATGAAACAAGAATTGTTAAAAACTAATCAATCAATAGTTGATGGACCTGAATCTTTGGCCATCAAACTAGATCAAATCAAAAAAGCTCAAAAAATATTTTCAACTTATACTCAAGAACAAGTTGATAAAATCTTTTTAGCTGCAGCAATGGCTGCAAATCAACAAAGACTTCCTTTAGCAAAAATTGCACATGAAGAAACTAATATGGGTATAGTAGAAGACAAAGTTATAAAAAATCACTTTGCTTCAGAATATATATACAATACTTATAAAAATGTAAAAACTTGCGGGATTTTAGAAGAAGATTCAGCTTTTGGTATAACTAAAATAGCGGAACCGATAGGTGTTATTGCTGCTGTAATTCCTACTACAAATCCAACTTCAACCGCAATATTTAAAACTTTACTTGCTCTAAAAACTAGAAATGGTATTATAATATCACCTCATCCTAGAGCAAAAAAATCAACTATTCAAGCTGCAAAAGTAGTTCTTGAAGCGGCTGTAAAAGCAGGTGCTCCAGAAGGGATTATCGGTTGGATAGATGCACCATCTCTTGAAATGACAACAACTATAATGGAAAGTGCTGATATTATATTAGCAACTGGTGGACCTGGTATGGTAAAATCTGCATACTCTTCTGGTAAACCAGCAATAGGTGTTGGAGCTGGTAATACCCCTGCAATAATAGATGCTAGCGCTGATATAGAAACTGCTGTAAATTCAATACTACTTTCAAAAACATTTGATAATGGTATGATATGTGCTTCTGAACAATCAGTTATTGTCTTAAACAGCATTTATGAAAATGTAAAATCTGAATTTGTAAAACGTGGTGCTTACCTGTTAAATAAATCTGAAATAGAAAAAGTAAAAGGTATTTTATTAAATAAAAACGGAGGTCTAAATGCAGATATAGTAGGTCAACCTGCATATAAAATAGCTGAGTTAGCTGGCCTTTCAATACCTAAAGAATCTAAAATATTACTTGGTGAAGTTGAGTCAGTTGACATATCTGAACCTTTTGCTCACGAAAAATTATCTCCAGTACTTGCAATGTATAAAGCTAAAAACTTTGATGATGCAATATCTAAAGCAGATCAACTTATATATGATGGTGGTTTAGGTCATACATCTTCTATATATTTAAATACAATAACTCAATCTGATAAACTTGAAAAATTTAGAAATTCTATGAAAACTTGTAGAGTTTTAGTCAATACTCCTGCTTCTCAAGGTGGTATAGGAGATTTATATAACTTCAAATTAGCTCCATCTTTAACACTTGGATGTGGTTCTTGGGGAGGAAACTCTGTATCTGAAAATGTAGGTGTTAAACATTTAATAAATATAAAAACTGTAGCTGAAAGGAGAGAAAATATGCTTTGGTTTAGAGCCCCAGAAAAAGTTTATTTCAAAAAAGGTTGTTTAGGAGTTGCTCTTCAGGAGCTTAAGCATGTTCTAAAAAAAGAAAGAGCCTTTATAGTTACAGATGGTTTCCTTTATCAAAACGGATATACAAAACCTATAACTAATTTATTGGATGAAATGAATATTAAACATCATACATTCTATGATGTTGCGCCAGACCCAACATTAGAAACTGCTAAAGCTGGTGCTAAAGCTATGGCTGACTTCAAACCAGATGTAATAATTTCCATAGGTGGTGGTAGTGCAATGGATGCAGGTAAAATCATGTGGACAATGTACGAGCATCCAGAAATAGACTTTGGTGACTTAGCTATGAGATTTATGGATATAAGAAAAAGAGTTTATGAATTCCCTACAATGGGTGAAAAAGCTTACTTCGTAGCTATACCAACTTCTGCTGGTACCGGTTCTGAGGTTACACCTTTTGCAGTTATAACAGATCAAGATACAGGAATCAAATATCCTTTAGCTGATTATCAATTAATGCCTAATATGGCTATAGTAGACTCTGACTTAATGATGAGTATGCCTAAAGGATTAACTGCAGCTTCTGGTATAGACGCTTTAACTCATGCTTTAGAAGCTTATGCATCTATGATGGCAACTGAATACACAAATGGCTTAGCTCTTCAAGCTGTTAAATCTATATTTGAATATCTTCCAAGAGCTTATGAAAACGGAACAACTGATCCTGAAGCTAGAGAAAAAATGGCTAACGCTTCTACAATGGCAGGTATGGCATTTGCTAATGCATTTTTAGGAGTTTGCCACTCTATGGCTCATAAATTAGGTTCATTCCACCATATACCTCATGGTGTTGCGAATGCACTTTTAATAAATGAAGTGTTAAAATTCAATGTATCTTCTGCTCCTATAAAAATGGGTATATTCCCTCAATATAAATATCCTCAATGTTTAGAAAGATATTCTGAAATAGCTTCATTCATAGGTATTAACGGAAATTCAAATGAAGATAAATTTAATAAACTATTAATTAAAATAGATGAATTAAAATCTACTGTTGGAATTCCTAAAACTATAAAAGATTGGGGTGTAGATGAAGCTACATTCTTAGAAAGTTTAGATGAAATGGTTGAGCAAGCATTCGATGACCAATGTACTGGAGCTAACCCTAGATATCCATTAATGAGCGAAATTAAACAAATGTACTTAAATGTTTATTACGGAAATGCAAATGTAGCAAAAGAAGTCCTAGAAGGTAAGTTAAATTGTGCTTTAGATTAATTTTTAAAATACATATTTATTAATTATAAAAAAGAACCTCAACTTTAACAAGTTGAGGTTCTTAATCTATATAAAATGAAATTCATGGGATGACTATTTTAAATCATTAGATATTTCAGTAAAGATTACTCCAAGTGCATGAGCTCCTGCATCTGGATATCCTAAACTTCTTTCTCCAACAGTTCCTGCTCTACCCATACGAGCTACTATTTCTTTAGTTGACTCTGCTCCTTCTACAGCTTTTCTTGCTGCTTTTTCAAAAGCTTCTTTAAATGTATCATTTTCTTTTACGCTTAATTCCCATGAGTTTGCACATGGTACTAATGCATCTATTAAAGTTTTATCTCCTACTCCAGCTCCTCTACCAAATGATCTTTCACCTGTAGCTTGTACACCATTAACAGCTGCATCCATCATATTAGCAAAGTTTAAAACAGTAAGTTCATCTTTATCTCCTACATATCTTCCTGCTGCTCTAAAAGCACTTCCCCATATTGGTCCTGATGCTCCTCCACAGTATTCCATTATTACCATAGAACATTCATTTAAGAATTTACCAATAGTTAGGTCTTCTATTGAAAGTATATTTGCCCATTCTCTTTTTAATTGCTTAAATCCTTTTGCTACACTCATTCCAAAATCTCCATCTCCAGCATAAGAGTCTAATTCACAGAATGGTACTTCATTTCTTATTATTATTTCACTCATTTTATCAACTACATAAATCATATTTTCTAAAGTGAATCTGTAATCTTCTATATTTGAAAAATCTTTATTAGTTTGTACTTCAAAACATACATTTGAATCATCTATGTTATTTTCATCTTCATATATATCTGTATATTCTACTGGTACGAAAGCTCCTGAAACCTTAAATCCAGGTGCTTCACTTACTTGAGATAATAAATGTTTTAGCTCATTATCTAATTTCATTATAGATACAGATGCTCCTGCCATATCTATACTAGTCATATAGTTTCCAACAAAAGCTGTACATATTTTGATATTTCTCTTAGCTAATTCACGTATAACAGAATTATTAAGTAAATATAGTTCTTGAAGTGGAGTTCCTCCAAAACCATTAATCATTAATGCAATTTCTTCTTCATTTGAATCTTCTATTTTCATATCTGCTAATATATCATTTACTATTTTTTTAGATAGCTCATCTGCAGAAGATATTTTTTCTCTTCTTACACCTGGCTCTCCATGTATTCCAACTCCAAATTCTATTTCATCTTCTTCTAATTGGAATGTAGGTGTTCCTTTTGCTGGTACAGTACATGATGTAAGTGCAAATCCTAAACTTCTAACATTATTAGCAGCTTTTTGTGCAACTTCCTTTACTTCATGTAAACTCATACCAAGTTCAGCTGCAGCTCCTGCTATTTTATGAACTAAAACTGTTCCTGCAACCCCACGTCTACCAACTGTATATAAACTGTCTTCAACTGCAATATCGTCATCTACTTTTATATAGTCAACAATTAAACCATCTTCTATAGCAAGATGTGCTGCATTTCTAAAGTTCATAATATCTCCACTATAGTTTTTGATTATCAGTAATGTTCCTTTATTACTTGCAGTCTCTTTTATTGCATTATATATTTGTATTTGAGAAGGTGATGCAAACACATCTCCACAAACAGCTGCATCTAACATACCTTTTCCTACAAATCCTGCATGTGCTGGTTCATGACCACTTCCCCCACCACTTATTAAACTAACTTTATTTCTATTTATATTTTTTTTCTTAATTACTTTATATTTTTTTAAAAACTCAAGTTCTGGATGTGCCATAGCTATTCCATTACACATTTCCATAACTACAGTTTCTGGTTTATTTATTATTTTTTTCATAATGTCACACCTCTATCTGTTTTTATAGTTTTTCCCTATGCTATCAGCTGTTATTATTGCAGCTGCAACTTCATCAACGTTTATAGGGAATGGCATAGAATATATAGATTCTTCTTTAATACATGCTTTTTCAGCCACTTCTTTTAATTCTTCTTCAGTAATAGTTTCTACCCCTATATCTTCTAGACAAACAGGAAGCCCTACTTGTAAACAAAATTCTAATACTTCTTCTATTTCTTCTTTAGGTGCATTTTCTAAAACTAATTGTGCTATTGTTCCAAATGCAACTTTTTCACCATGGAAGTATTTATGTGTTCCTTCTAATATAGTAAGTCCATCATGTATAGCATGAGCTGCTGCTAATCCTCCACTTTCAAATCCAAGTCCAGATAAAAGAATATTTGTCTCAATTATGTTTTCTAAAGCTGGAGTAACTAAGTTACAATCTGATGATACTTTAGCTTTAACTCCATCATTTATTAGAGTTTCATAACATAATTTTGCTAAAGCTAATGCTGTATTAGTTCCCTTAGCTTCTCCGCATAACCCTTCTCTATAACCACAAGGTAGACCTGCATTTACATTTGAATATGAACTAGCTGTTGCTCTTGCTTCAAAGTAAGTTGATAAAGCATCTCCCATTCCTGAAACTAAAAATCTTGTTGGTGCTTTAGCTATAACTGTAGTATCAACTAAAACTACACTTGGACTTTGCTTGAAATATGCATAATCATCAAATGCTCCATCTGGTGTGTATAATACTGCTGAATGACTTGTAGGTGCATCTGTTGCAGCTATAGTTGGAACTATTATTAAGTTATCTCCTTGAGCTACACACTTAGCAGTATCTATTGCTTTACCTCCGCCTAGACCAATTGTGCATGCACATTTATTATTTTTAGCTAACTCTTGTAATCTTGCTACTTCTTCTCTAGAACATTCTCCTTTGAAGTTACTTTCAACAAAAGTTACCCCGAATTTTTTAGCAGTTGAATCTAATTTATCTTTAACACGTTCTATATCATCTTTATGTGCGATTAATAAAGCTGAATCCCCAAATACTTTTATGAAGTACCCTAAATTTAATAACTCATCTTGACCTTGTACATATTTTGTAGGACATATAAATGCTTTTCTCATATTAATCTCTCCTTTGTATTTTGTAGTGATATTATTTTTTAAGTTAACTTAATTATAATACCGTTTTCCCTAAAATGCATTGGACATAGATGTTAATAAATTACGATTTAAAACCGTAATTTTTTGAACTTAAATTATATAATTGGAATTTATGTACTTTTCGAAATTTTTTTAACAAATTCAATTTATCTGTTATCTAAGATGCTTTTTGTATAAATTTGGGGTTACACCTTCATACTTTTTAAATATCTTTATAAAGTATCCTGACTCGCTAAATCCAAGTTCATCACTGATTTCATTTATTGTCATATCGGTTTCTTCTAAAAGAGCTTTTGCCCATTTAATCTTAAGCTTTGATATGTATGTTGAAAAATTTTCACCTATTTCTTTTGAAAATAGTCTACTAAAATAACTTGAACTAACATGGCATAACTTAGCCATACTTTCCATTGATATATTTTCACTTTTATTGTTATATATATATTGTATTGCTGGCTTTAAAGTTTTGCTTACATTAATTTCTTCACTGTCTTCTTTATGATCATAAGTTATATACCTATTCACAATAGCATTGGAAATTTCTTTTTTAACACTTTCTATATTTTTTATGCTGTATCCAGTAAAAGTTTTACTATCTATTTCTATTCCATTTCTCATAGTTTTTTCATACATCTCTAAAATCAAATTTTTATTTAATGCCTCTTCTACTATATAATTAGATAATAAAAATAACATATTAGATGTATCTTCTACTTCTTTATATGATAAAACAGGTAAATCATTATAATATTGATTAAGTTGATTTGAGATGTCATTTTGTTCTAGTACTTTATCTGGAACTTTTAATATTTGTTCTAACATATCTGTTGATTCATAATCATCTATTCTCACTTGCCCTGCCATTATTGCACCTATATATTTTTCATCTACTATAATAGGTATAGCAACATCAACTATATTGTAATGACATAAATATATATATGGTTTATTCATTCGTACAGCTTCTAACCCACCTCTTGAATCGCATTTTTCACAGTACTTTGATAATTTAGAATTACCTCTTACTAACTCACAAAATTTGTGGCATCTACTGTGTTTAGTTATCGGATTTCCTTTATAGTCCACTATAACTATTGCCATTTTCGTAACTAGCGAAAGATAATCTTGCAAATTATCCCATTTCTTGAAATCTATTATCTTATTTAGACTTAAATTTTCATTTCTCACTTTTCATACTCCTTTAAAGGCAATTTTATATCATGTACTAATTTTATCATATATGAATAATATATTGTTTATTATGCAGACTATTTAGTGGAGGTGGATTTTATGTTAAATTTAACTGCTAAAGAAAAAATGTTATTAGAAGACGAAAAAAGCCATGAGCAATTATGTGTTCAAAAATATCAAGAATATGCTCAAAAAGCTTCAGACCCACAGCTAAAAAGTTTATTTAATGAACTTGCTCAACACGAACAACAACACTTAACTTCAATAAATCAAATTTTAAGTGGTACTGTTCCAAATGTTAATCAAGCTCAAGGTCAAAACCAAGGAAATCAAAACTCAAATATGCAAAATTCAAATACTATGCCTAACATGAATTTACAATCATCACAAATGAATGCTTATAATGAACAAGATAAAATGTTATGCCAAGACTCACTTAGTACTGAAAAATATGTATCATCTACATATAATACAGCTATCTTTGAGTTTGCAGATAAAAACATACGCCAAGTTTTAAATCATATTCAAAAAGAAGAACAAGAACACGGAGAAAAAATTTACAATTACATGAGTCAACATAATATGTATAACTAGAAAAATAGGATGTGATATCAATTAATGGATCACATCCTTAACTATTTTTGTAGTGTTAAATATTTATATATTATCGGTATATCAATGATTTTCTTTACTAATTTAACTTAATTTTTCTCATTTTTATAAATCATCTGAAAATAGTTAACTTTACTAATATAATTTTTTTTATTGACTTATTTTAAATTTGTTTTATAATTGTATACAACAAGTAGATAACTGAGATAGAGGCGCGAAACTTATTAGTAGTATTATGGAGGTAGCTCGATGAAGTAATATGAAAGGAAATTTCGCCGAAGTAAATAGTTAATAGCTTTAACACTATTTACTGGGCTTATATAAAATATATATAAGACTGTCACATTTTGTGGAGTGCTATTTTCAATGAAAGCGTACGGTATCATCATACTTAGTTAGTATGGATTTTTTCGTATAAAGTCATGAGCATAGTCTCATGGCTTTTTTTACGCTTAAGGGATTATAATTATTCAAAGTTCGTATATAACCTATGAAACTTAGTTATATCCATATAATACATTTTGAGCGTAAAAAAGCTTTTTGAGCAACGGACGAAGTCGTTTGAGTAACGGGACACGAGTTTACCGAGTGGACGTTGACGATATGAAATTTGAGCGACATGAGCGAAGTGAATTTTTTATTTTCATAAAGATTTATTATCTTAGTTACTTACTTATGGAAAACTAACTACCATAAGGAGGATAAGTAAAGTGAGTAATGAAAATCAAGAGTTAAAAAGAGGGTTAAAAGCTAGACATCTAAATATGATTGCTCTAGGAGGATCGATCGGTACAGGTATATTCCTTGCAATGGGTGATACTCTTCACCAAGCAGGTCCTGGTGGTGCTTTACTAGCATATGGGTTAATAGGAATAATGGTTTATTTCTTAATAACTAGTTTAGGTGAAATGGCAACATATATGCCTATATCAGGTTCTTTTAGTTCTTATGCTACAAAGTTTATTGATCCAGCACTTGGTTTTGCACTTGGGTGGAACTATTGGTATAACTGGGCAATAACTATAGCTGCTGAAATGGTTGCAGGATCATTAATTATGAAATATTGGTTCCCTAATGTACCTGGATTTTATTGGAGTATATTTTTCTTAGCTATAATTGTAGGGTTAAACTTTTTATCAGCAAAAGCATATGGTGAATCTGAGTATTGGTTTGCAGGAATTAAAGTTGTAACTGTAATAATATTTTTAATAATAGGTGTGTTAATGATACTTGGCGTAATGGGTTCTGATGAAATAGGCTTCCATAATTATTTTATAGCTGACGGACCATTCCATGGTGGCATAAAATCTGTATTTGCTATATTTTTAGTTGCTGGTTTTTCATTCCAAGGTACAGAGCTTATAGGAGTTGCTGCTGGAGAAAGTGAGCATCCTGAAAAAACTATACCAAAAGCTATAAAATCAATATTCTGGAGAATATTAATATTTTATCTAGGAACTATAATTGTATTAGGGGCTATTATACCGTTTACTCAAGCTGGTGTTTCTGAAAGTCCATTTACTATGGTTTTTGAAAAAGCAGGAATAGCTGGTGCTGCTTCACTTATGAATGCAGTAATATTAACATCTGTTTTATCTGCAGGTAATTCAGGTATGTATGCCTCAACTAGAATGCTATATTCAATGGCTAAAGAAGGACTTGCACCTAAATTTTTTGCAAGAACTAATAAAAGAGGAGTTCCTGTAAATGCATTAATATTAACTACATTAGTAGCTTCTGCGTGTTTCTTAACAGGTATATTTGCAGAAAGTACAGTTTATGTTTGGTTAGTTGCTGCATCTGGACTTGCTGGATTTATAGCATGGGTTGGTATAGCAGTTTGTCACTATAGATTTAGAAAAGCCTATATCCATCAAGGTAATAATTTAAGCGAATTAAAGTTTAAAGCTAAATGGTATCCATTTGGACCTATATTAGCACTTATAATGTGTTTAATAATAATATTAGGTCAAGGATATTCTTGTATAACTCCAAATGGAGTTGACTGGCATAGCTTAATAGCTTCTTATATAGGTATACCTTTATTTATAGCTTTATACGCTGGATATAAAATTAAACATAAAACTAAAGTTGTATCTTTAGATGAAGTTGATTTAACTTTTGATGAAAATATAAATAATTGATAAATATATTGATTAACTAATAAAAGGCTGATTTTAAATCAGCCTTTTTTCTATATTCTTTCTAATTTATATATAACAGGATGTAATCCATCGTTACAAGAATGTATTGCAACTCCCTCTTGTTTTACATAAGGGCTGTTGTTCCCTAATGCTAAAAATTCAACTTTACTTTCTAATCCTGTCCATGCTCCTTTACAAAAACGTTCTGGCATTTCACAGTTTTTTGATATAAATTCATCGCCAACTTCGCCCTTAGCACAAACTAATGGCATACTTTCTTTTGCATATTCTATAAAGATGTCATCTACTTTCAATTTTTTTAATATAGTTATTTTTACATCTGAATACTTTTGTACTTCCATATTATTCCCCTCCACTAAAAATTTATATAACAAATACATTTTAAACTAAAATTTATTTATTATAAACATAAATAAAAGAAAATCTCGAAGTCATTAATGCCTTCGAGATTAAAATCATTTATATTAACATAAGTCTACAACTTGAACTTGATAAACAACAGTTATAATTTGACCTGGGACCATAGTTCCTAAATTAAATCCAGCCGATGGATTATAATCTGTATGAACTATACCATTTACAGTTACAGATCCTAATACAAATATAGAATTATTAGGAGTATAGTCTAAAAATACTACATCTGTAGCATTTATGTTTCCTATATTTTCTATCGCAATTGTATACGTTATTTTTTCACCAATAGTCGCATATTTTTTATTTACCGATTTAGTTACATTTAGATTTCCATATGCGATATTAGTTGTTACTGTATTTGAATAAGCTGTATCACTGTATGGTGATTGTTTTGGATCTACTAAATATTTAAATGGTATTACAGCCTGATTAGTTACTTTATTTGATTCTGGAACTGAAACCACTATAGCACTAAACTGTACTATCACAACATTACCTATTCCAATATCACCTATACTAAATCCAACTGTAGGGTCATAAGTTGGCTGACTTACGCCATTTACAATTACAGAACCTGATTTAAATTGTGCTCCTGCGGATGGAGTATCTTGGAATAAAACCTCCGTATTTATAACATTTCCTATATTCGTAAGAGTTATAGTATAGTTTAAAGTATCTCCTATCGTTGCTATTGCTTTATCTACAATTTTAACTGCTGTAATTTTTCCTAAAACCACATTAGTAGTTACTTCGTTACTTGTTTGTGTCTTTGTTGATGTCGATCCACTTGGATCCACTTTATAACTAAATTGAATTTGTGAAGTATTGCTTACATAAGATGGTGTTGGTAAAGCATTTATCTTAGCATCAAAAGTAATTGTTACAGTTTGATTAGCTCCTAAGTCTGATAAATTAAATCCTGAAATTGGATCTAATGCTGGATATAAAACATTATTTATTCTAACAGTTCCTGATACATAACTTAGCTCTGTTTGCAATAAGTCTGTAAATCTTAAATTAGTTGCATTTACATTTCCTGTATTTGTAATTGTTGAAGTATAAGTTACTATATCATTTACCTTTGCATACAATTTATCAACTGATTTTATATTTGATAAACTTCCAACATTTACATTAGTCGTTACTGTATTTGATGTTGATGATATAGGATAATCACTACCTTGTGGATCTACTTTGTATACCCCATTCGATGTAGCATAATTTGTTACTTGTGGTGGCGTAGGTAAAGAGTTTACAGTTGCATTAAATTGCACTAAAGATGTATTACCTGCAATAAGATTAGTAGGCAAATTAAAACCTATTATAGGGTCGTACGTAGGATAGCTAACACCATCAATTTTGACTGTTCCTGTTTTAAATATAGCTCCATTTGATAAAATGTCTGCAAATACTAGGCTAGATATAGTAGTATTACCTTCATTTTTGACTAATATATTATAAGTTAATGTGTCTTGTAATGTTGCATATATTTTATTTACAGTCTTAGACATACTTAGTTTTGGGTAAATTATAATCGTATAAACTGTATTTGAATTTATTGATTTACTATAATTTTGGCCAGTTGGATTTACTTTGTAATTAAATGATCCTACAGCATAGTTTAGTACTGAGTCATGTGTTGGCTGCTGTATAACAGTCGCTGTAAATACTACAGTTACAACTTCTAATGGATCCATTTCACCTAAGTTAAATCCATCATTAGGATTATAGTCTTCATAAGTTGTTCCATTTATTTTTACTGAACCTACATTAAATGTAACATCAGACTGTAAACTATCTGTGAAAATCACATCTGTTGCATTAATATTTCCATTATTAGTTAATGTAACTGTATAAGTTATTATATCTCCAGTTGTAGCATATCCCTTGTTAACACTCTTTAATATATTTAGTGATCCTACATTTATTTGAGTAGTTACTGTATTTGAGTTCGTTTGTCCGTATATATCAGTTCCATCAGGATCTATTCTATACATAAATGTTAAATTAGCAGTGTTACTTACTAATGATGGACTTGGCAATGAACTTACTGTTACATCAAATTTAACAACAACAGTATCTCCTGCTATTATATCTCCTAAACTAAAACTTGAATAAGGATTATACCCAGGTTTTGAAACATCATTTATAGTCACTGAATCTGTAACAAAAGTTAATCCTGTTGGAATTACATCTCTAAAGTTTATATTTTTAGCTGTTACATTTCCATTATTTAAAATATTAATCGTATAAGTTAGTACATCTCCAATTGTAGCATATGATTTACTAACAGATTTTGTAGCACTTAACGATCCTACATTTATAACTGTACTTACAATATTGCTTGTGGATTGTTTTGATACTGGAGTTTTATCTGGATCTATTTTGAAATTATAATTTACTGATGAATTATTATATAAAATATAATCTGTTGCTGGAACGCTATTAACTTTAACTTTAAAACTAACACTTGTGTTTCCATATCCTATTATATCTTCTAAATTAAACCCTACATTAGGATTATAGTCCGGTTTATTTATCCCATTTACATAAACTGATCCAGCTTCAAATGTTGCATCTGTCTGAATTAAATCTTTAAATAAAATACTTGAACAAGTTGCGTTTCCTTCATTTTCTATATTAATTGTATAAGTTAATATATCATTTATAGTTGCATATAACTTATCTACTGTTTTGTTACTATTTAATAACCCTAAATTGATAAAAGTAGTAACTTTATTCGATGTAGATGTTATTGTAACTGGATCGTCACTTGGTGTCAATTTATAAGTGAATTCTACATCTGCAGTATTCTCTACTTTACCTGTTATAGGCAATGAATCTACCATAATACTAAAAGTTACTGTATGATAATTATTTGGTATTAAATCACTTAAAACAAAGCCTTCATTAGGATTAAATGTTGGTTGTGAAATTCCATCTACCACAACTGTCCCTTCATTGAATGATGTTGCATTCGGTATTAAATCTGTAAATGTTAAGTTAGTTGCATTAACTGACCCTGTATTTTTTACTGTCACTGAATAAGTTAAATTATCACCTACTGTTGCGTAATTTGTGTTTACTGATTTTGTAAGCGTTAATTCTCCTACAGCAACGAATGTCATAGTTGTATTTGTATTTATAGTTGCATTTATTAGGTCTGTTCCTACAGTGTATTTATAATTTATAGTTGCAAAGTTATAAATTGTATTATCTAAAGGTCTACTATCTACTGTAGCTTGGAAAGTCACCGTGGTAGTTGTATCTGGTTCTATATTGCTTAATACAAATCCTTCATTTGGATTATATCCTATTTTTTGTTGTCCATTTACATATACAGAATCTTCTATAAATGCTAAATTAGAATCTAAAGCATCAATAAAGTTCACAAACTCAGCAGCTACATTTCCTTCATTAACTATATCTATGGTAAAGGTTAAAGCATCTCCTACTTTAGCTATATCCTTATCTACAGATTTAGTAGCAGACATGATAGTATCATATACATATACAGTAGTTGTATTAGAATCTTTAGATTTAGTTGTAGGGCTTCCATTAGGATCTACATAGTATGAATAATCTATAGTTGATTTATTTAATAATTGATTATCTAGTGGTATTTGATCTACTGTTACAGTAAATGTAACTGTAGCCTGATTCCCAATATCTATATCATCTAAATTAAATCCTACTTCTGGATCATAAGTTGGTTTATTTACTCCATTTACATATACTGATCCAGTATTAAATAAAGATTCTTCCTGTATGCTATCTGTAAATTTCAAATTTTTTAATATAGTATTACCAGTGTTTGATATAACAAAACTATAAGTTATTACATTATTTAATCTAACCACAGTCCTGTCTGAAGCCTTCGTAAATGTTAGATTTCCTAATCTTATATAAGTTGTTACAGAATTACTAGCTTTATTAGCTACTGTACTACTTCCATTTGGATCTAGTTTATATGAGTAGTTAATATTTGATATATTAGTTACATATCCATCATGCGGAACAGAGTCTACATTTACATCAAATTTAACTGTAACTGATGCTCCTGGAGCTATAGTATTTAATGTAAATCCTGTATTTGGATTATATTCTGGATATGGAGTTCCTCCTATGCTTACAGATCCACTTACAAAACTTGTATCGTTAGGAACTAAATCTGTAAATATAGTATCAGTTATATTTACATTACTGTTATTGGTTATTACTGACGTATAAGTTAATACATCTCCTACCGTTGCATAAGTTTTATCCACACTCTTTGTATTTGTTATATTTACAGTTACTACATTAGTTGTAACTGTATTACTATTTAAAGTTGCATCAACATATGGTAATGTTGGACTTAGTCTATATTTAAAATTAATATTAGCACTATTATTAATTTGTGGAGGATTAGGGATACTTGTTACTGTTGCTTTAAATGTTACAACAACATTTCCTCCAGGTAAAACATCATTTATTGTAAATCCAATATTAGGATTAGCGACTGGAATATTTACTCCATCTACAAATACAGACCCATCTACAAATGTAGATCCATTTGGTATTATATCTTTTAAATTTACATTAGTTAATGGAACTGTACCTGTATTACTTGCTATTATTTCATAGTTTAATATATCTCCTACCATTGCATAAGATTTGTTTACTGATTTAGTTAAATTAGCCGAATATGCGTTTATTATAGTAGTTACTATATTACTTGTTGATGTATTAGATATTGGTTGCTGATTTGGATCTATATAATATTGATATGATATTGTAGCACTATTTTTAATATTATTAGGACTTGGTAAACTGTCTACTTTAACTTTAAACTCAATATTTATAACCTGACCTATATTAATAGTATCTAAGTTAAATCCATCATTAGGATTATAACTTGGCTTATTTACTCCATTTATATAAACCGACCCTGCAATAAATGATGCTTGTGATTGAATTGTATCTGAGAATATTGCATTTTTTGCGCTTGTGTTTCCGTTGTTTGTTACTGTAAATGAATAGGTTAACGTATCTCCTACTAAAGCATATGATTTATCTACATTCTTAACCACATCTACTTGAACATATGGATCATACGTTTTTACAGTATTTGAATAAACAGTTTTAGTAATTAGTGTACTATACGGAGTCTGTTTATAACTAAGCGTAACCTCTGAAGTATTTGGTATATATCCAACCGGACTATTTTCAACTATGGTTGCTCCAAATACTATTGTAGTAGTATCCTCAGGGTGCAAATTATCTAGTGGAAACTGTGTACTAGGGTTATAATTTGGATAATTTATACCATTTATATATAAACTTCCTTCATAAAAATCAAGATATGAACCTGTAAAATCTGCAAATTTCATATTTGTTAAATCTACATTTCCGGTATTTTTAATTACTGTTGTATAAACTAAATAATCCCCAACTTGAGCATACATTTTATCTACCGATTTTGTTACCGTATATGAGGCTTTCTTAATAATAGTTTCAACAATATTACTATAAATTGTATTAGTTAAAATATTTCCATCAGGATCTGGTTTATAACTATATACTAAATCCGACTGATTGTATATTATGTTAGGACTTGGTACAGAATTTACTTTAGCTTGGAAAGTCACTTCAACAGTTGCTTTTGAACAAATAGTCCCTAAAGTAAATCCTTGATTTGGATTATAATTTGGATAGCTTATTCCGTTTATAGCTACACTACCAGCTATAAAAGTTGATTCTTGTTGAATACTTGATAAAAATACTGTGTCTGTAGATTTTAAATTGCCGTTATTAGTAATTTTTACAGTATAATATAAAATATCATTTATAATCGCATAATCTTTATCAACGCTCTCAATAATGTTCATACATGTGTAATTTGTCATAGTATCTACTTTATTAGAATCTTTTTCAGATTGTACATCTCCTGTTTCAGAAGATATTTGATATTTAAATGGTACTTGCGCTATATTTTCTATTAAGCTTGCTGGGTCAACCTCATTTATTAAAACCTTATACTCCACTTCAGTTATTGCTTTAGGTCCAATTGCTTCTGGTAATATAAATCCATCAAATGGGTTTAATGTTGGTTCTATTATTCCATTAATTTTAACACTTCCATCTATAAAACTTGCCCCTGTTATTGTAGGTTCTAATACTTGAACATTTGTCGCATCTACATTACCTGTATTAGTTAATCTTAATGTATAAGTTACTGTATCTCCTGCTTTTGGATAATTGTTATTATTACATCTTTCTGCAATTACATTAATATACTGAATTATGGTAGAGGTAATATTACTTGATATAGTTTTTTCTCTTAAATATCCATATTGATTAAATATATATCCAAATGAAACATATGCATTATTATAAACTTTTTCAGAAACTGGGAGTGACTTAACTTCGCATTGGAAAACAATTTGTGTAGATTCTTCTACATCTAAGTCAGGAAGAGATATTCCGTCTATAGGATTATATTCTGAGTGTTCAACTCCATCAATTATTACACTTCCATCTACAAAAGAACAGTTTTTATCTATCTTATCTTGTAAGAATATATTCTTGCCAATTTCTGTTCCAATATTTTCTATGTTGATTGTATAAGTTATAGTGTCTCCAATGACTGCAGTTGACTTTGATGAAGTTTTTGAAATTGATAAAACTCCATCTTGAACAGTAAGTTCTAAAGTATTTGTTTTAGCATAGTTAGTGATAGTATCTATTCCTGAAATAAATTGATAATTATAATTTGCTGCTTGTTTTAATAATCCTCCAACTGGAACTGAATTTACTCTAACTGTAAATAATACGTTCTTAATTCCATGTGCAGGAATAGTTCCTAAGTTTATTCCTACCGATATGTCAGCGGTTGGATATGAAACTTCATTTATAGTTACAGATCCTGGAATAAATGTAGTTGATGAGTCTATGTTTGATGACACAATAACATTGCTTGCGTCTACTGATCCAGAATTTTTTACACTTAGTGAATAAACCAATTCCTCTCCAACTTCAACCTTATACTCTCCGTCTCCGTCTATGTCATAAGCATCTAATGTAGCTGTCATATTAGGTGCATTTACATTTACTTGAGATGCAACAGCTACAAGTTGTACTCCATCTCCTATCACTGATGAATTCACTTGGCCTGCTAATAGCGTTTGATTTGGCACTATAGTTTTGGTTATATCTACATTAGTTATATCCCACTTATTTCTTGCTCCTAGTTTTTGTATAGGCACAAATCCATCATGATTATTGCTTCCATTAGTTCCACTTATATTTATTAATCCATTGTTGCTATTTAATGGGTTTACTATGTTTATAAGTCCTGAAAAGAAACTGTTCCCTGGATTGTTTGGTGATGTTCCAGGATTTGGATTTGGACTATTTACAGTATTACCTATATTGCTAAGTTGTGCAAATGATGGTCCTACATAAGCAAAATCATCACCATTTAGTGGTTCTCCATTTGCACAAGCTAAAAATACATATCCTTTTAGTTTTGAAATATCTGAACTTGTTGTAAATCCTGAAATAGTTGATTGTAAAGGAGCACCTGGCTTAGCTACAGATATCCCTGACTGATATATTACCTTTTGAGGTGGTAAACTATCATTTCTATAAATTACAGAAAGTGTCCATCCCCCCCTAGTATTACTAAGCCCTGTTTCTGGAATACTTATAGGTACATTTGATACTGTATAATTTCCAGATAAAGAATCTTGTATATATGAAGTTACGTTTGCTGCTCTATATCTATCTATAGTTCCAGACTCACCTGTATTTGTATCTGTGTACTCAGGTGAGATTTGATAACTTCCTTTTGGTGTTGTAAAAGTTATTGGATCATCTTGAATACTTCTAAGGTCATCTGATCCTTCTACATTGCTTTTTACAGTTGAATACCATAAAAGCTCTGCATATAGTATTGTACTATTTGATAATATATTTAAATTAGCTGTACTTCCAGCCTCTGACCAATCCCTCGTTGTACTTCCATTTGGTTTTATCATATCAGATGTATTTATTGCTATCTCTGTAGTGCTTCCACATACTACAAAACTATTTCCTGTAGCTACTAATACAGCTTTATCAATAGCTGTAAATCTGGGTGTTAACGGCACAATATCTCCTCCTAATTTTTTGTACTTACAAGGCTTAATTTTAACCCTTTTATATACTATTACTGATTATCTTTTTAGTTGACTGTTTTATATATTTTTTAATTATTAAAGAATTTGTCGTATCACAAAGTATTTGAGATGAATATAGTTTATTAAAAGGAGTGATTTTATGTCTTTGGATATATTGAATATGACAATAGATAAAACTCAAAATATACCTATATTAGTAGGAAATACTTCCTCATTTAATATAAAAATAAAAAACTTAAGTAATACTCTAAGACTTTATAACTTAAGTTTGTTTTTAAATTTACCGGATGGAATGGTTCTTTCTAGTTCAACTCTACCTCAAACATCTAGTGTTCCTAATATAGACGGTAGTGCTAATTATTCTTGGGTTAACTTAAAAGATTTGGCGCCACTTGAAGTCGACTATACTTTTTCTATTACTGTACAATGTAATACTAAATTTAAAAGTGGTGATACAATACCTTTTGACTATATATTTTCAGGAATTACAGTTTTATGCCAAGTTGATACTATGCCTAGAGGCTCTTATGATATAGGAAATCAAATTTTAACACAACAATTAGATATGACTTTTAAAACTGTACGATTTTACAGTACTATTTCTACTTCAGGGAAAGTTTTAAAAGGTGCAGGAACTTCTTCTAACTTAGATAACTATACACAAATTCAAACTACTACTTGCAAATTTTTTAATAATGCAGTATCCACATCTTCAGTAAATATATCTATATTATTAGAAGATGGAATTAGATATATTGGAAATATATCTATATCTGGAGCGGACTCTTCAAAATTTATTAATCCTACTATAAGTTCTGTAAATATTGATGGTAAAATATATACTCAAATTTATTATGGAAATATTAATTTATCAATAAACAGTAATACGACTTTAACTTTTAATTACGCTGTATGGAATCAATATAATAATAATCAAGGTGATTTTATAATTCATGGAACTGTCTTAAATATGCATGTTAATATGTATTCAGCTGATCCTCTTATAGTCTCAAATTCAAATAGCGAAACTAAATTTACTGCTATGGACTTAATTATAAATACTTATACAAATAATAGATTAGTAGATGTACAAGATTATGTTACGTATACTTATACATTTAGCGTTGGTCAATACTATGATGTAGAGGATATAATAGTTAATTATTATTTGCCAGATGGTATATCATATGTTTCAAGTTCATCTACCCCAACTTCTATTGACGACAATCCTGTTATTCAAGGTCTTAACTTAACTTATAACTTTAGCTTAGCCGCTCAAAATTCTAGTACAACTATTACTATCTATGCTAAAATTGATAGTTATTACAGATATAAAAAAGATTCCCAATCTATAAATCTTCCAGTAGTTGCATCAGACCCATTTTTAGCTACTACAAATATTTTAGGAATACTTATAGGACCTTTCTCTACAGTAACTGATAGTTCAAGTACATCATCTAGTATAAGTGTAGGTTCTATAGATAAACAGTTTATAAAGGGATACTATAAAGATGGAACTCCTAAAAATATAGATACTCTAGCTCCTGGTGACTTAGCTGAGTATTTATTATCATATAATGCTTCTAGTTTAAAAGCTATTCAAAAAGAAGTTTATATAGATGACTTTTTCCCTCTTTCAGTAGATCCCATAGATAACTTAAATTATATATATACAGGTTATAATCCTATATTATCCCCACAACTTATAAGTCCTCATGGTGTAGATTTTTATTATGGAGATATTCCTGGATTATCATCTTCTAGTATTAATTTTAAAGTTCCAATAGCCCAACTTGGTTCATCTACTCAAAATGTAAACTTGATGAAATTAAAAGGAATTAACACATACGGGTATGCTTATAGCAATAGAGATCAGGTTAACTTTAATATAGGTACTCCAAATTTACAATTAACTAAATCTGTAAATGGTCCTAATAAAAATTCTATAAAAGTAAATGAAGTTTATACCTACTCAATTACTATATCTAATACAAATAATCTAGGTACAGAAACCGATGCTTTTAATTTCATACTTTCTGATACTTTGTCTTCATGGTTTGTAATTGATCAAAATAGTATAAATGTTAGTGGTTCTGGTAGTTATAGTTCTATCGATATGCAAAACGAAAGTATATCTGTTAATATAAATAAATTATCTCCTGGTCAATCTCTAACTTTAACTTATAAAGTAACTATAATTTCTACTTTAGCCCCAAAGGTTACTATAAAAACCACTGCAACTAATACAAACCCTTATTCTCAAATATATGAAGAAGGGTCTACTAATTTTCAATACTCTAATCTTATAAAAAGTGCATCAACTACTTTATCATCAGCATCTATAACTCTTACGAAAACTAATATCTCAGATGTATTTAAAGTAGGATCTCCCATAACATATATACTTAGTGTTGCTGTTCCTCAAGGAACTATAGCTTATGGGTTATATTTAAAAGACATACTTCCAAGTGGTGGTCAATCTTATTTAGGGCCAGCTTCAAGAAATAACGAACCTATAACTCCAATAATATCTTCAAATACAGTGACTTTCCCTAGCGAGGGAACAATTGATGCTAGAGTAACTTCTCAAACTATTAAATATAATATGACATGTACAATAACAAATGCTAACAAAACGCTAAACTCAACTACATCAACCCAAACAAACTCTATACAATGTTTTTACCAACAAATTCAAGGAGGTAGCTTTTCTAGTGTTAGTAAAAATTTATCTGTTACTATAAACCACCCTAACTTAGTTATGAATCTAACCGCGATAGATAAATCAAATTCTACACTTTATAACCAAAATGCAAATATAACTACTAATTCCATTATGCAATTTAAGCTTACGTTCAAAAACAATAGCTCTATTAAATTAGTAAATGGAACTATAGAAATACCTCTAAATAATAACTTTTTGTTTACTGAAATAAATACATCTATATTTTGTAATGCTTATTACAATAGCTCTTCTAATAAAATTGTTATTTCTATTCCTATACTAGATGTTTCTAATACTGGTTATGTAATATTTACAGCAATACCTCAATCAACGCTTAGATCTGGTACATCTATACCTACGCAAGCGACTGCTATATCTTATTATAATGATATATCTACTATAAAAATATATGGCGGCGAAAAAAGCAATATAATAACTTGCTCTTTATCTCCTGGCGTATCTCTTACTCCAGACCCATTAACTAAAATAAATGATTCCACTTCATTTATAGTTACACAACCTGGTAATACTGCTGTTATAGTTGACTACTTCAAAAATATTGGTGGAGGTTATGATGATTTCACATTAATCATGCAAAAAGTAGGAATACCATACACACTATATATCGATAATATTAAAATAGCTGATATCCCAAAAAATACTCTATATCAACAAACATTGCCTATCATGTCAAATTTAGCACCTAATACAACTAAAATTATAAAAATACATGCTTTAATTCCTTACGATAATCCACTTGGAACTAGATATGACTTTATAGTGACTGCCAAGTCAGTTACTAATCCTTATCCTGAACAAACTGTATTAAATATAGATCCAAGTTTTTAAAGTACAAAAATCCCTTATATAAGACTATTTTTTAATCTTTATATAAGGGATTTAACTTTTTATTTGTTTTAAATTATTATCAAAATACATATATAAATTTGTACTAGTAAATATTAATTTTTTATTCATTAAATTT